>JBBSLM010000032.1:0-12370 GCA_038255245.1 Sphingomonadales bacterium | reverse complement strand
TTCCGCGTCGGCGCGGCGGTGCAGGATCTGGGCTATTGGATCCTGAACGACATCGTCTGGCGCAAGACCAATCCGATGCCGAATTTCCGCGGCACCCGCTTCACCAACGCGCACGAGACGATGATCTGGGCGAGCCGGTCCGAGGACAGCCGCTACACCTTCAACTATCACGCCATGAAGGCGATGAACGACGAGCTGCAGATGCGCTCGGACTGGGTCATCCCGATCTGCGCGGGGCAGGAACGGATCAAGGGCAAGGAGGGGCACAAGGCCCACCCGACCCAGAAGCCGGAGGCATTGCTTTATCGTGTGCTGCTCGCCTGCACCCAGCCGGGCGACGTGGTCCTCGATCCCTTCTTCGGCACCGGCACGACCGGCGCGGTCGCCAAACGGCTCGGCCGGCGCTGGATCGGGATCGAGCGCGAGACGCGCTACGTGAAGGTTGCGCAGGAGCGGATCGCGGCGGCGCTGCCGCTCGACGAAAGCGCGATGAAGACCATGGCCAGCAAGCGGACCGCGCCCAAGGTGCCGTTCGGCGCGCTGATCGAAAACGGACTGATTGCTCCAGGCACGGTGCTGACCGACAGCAAGCGCCGCTGGCGGGCCACAGTCGGCGCCGACGCCTCGTTGGTCTGCGGCGCCGACCAGGGTTCGATCCACAAGCTTGGCGCGCTCCTGCAGAATGCGCCCTCCTGCAACGGCTGGACCTTCTGGCATGTCGAAGTCGAAGGCGAGAAACTGGAGCCGCTCGATACGCTGCGCCAGCGTTTCCAGATGCAGGCCGGGCTGGAGTGAAAACGGGCGTACCCGTTAGGCCAAATGTAAGATGAGTGAATCGATTTATCTTCGGCCGGCCGCATTCATCGATTCCCCCGTCGGGTTCGATGGAACGGCCATGCGGCTGGCCGGAGGCCTCCAATGGTTTTCCGCCGTGGAGGTCATACGAAGGGACGGGGCGCAACTCTCTCGGGAGCTGCGTCCCGTTTCCGGTTTCGAAAATGAGGTCGCGGCCCTCGGGGTCGAGCGGGAATGGGCTAACCTCACCGGCCAGCGCGCGGCGCTGATATTGGGCACGCGCACCATCCGGCTCGATCAGCCGCAGGTGATGGGCATATTGAACGCGACGCCCGACAGTTTCTCCGACGGCGGCGCACATGCCGACGCTCAAGCCGCTTTGGCCGCCGCCCATGCCATGACCGCGGACGGCGCGGCGATCATCGATGTCGGCGGCGAATCCACTCGCCCCGGCGCTCAGGCAGTATTCGAGGGCGACGAGGAACAGCGCGTCATGCCGCTCGTCCGGCCGCTCGCGGTGTCCGGCACGGCGGTGTCGATCGATACGCGCAAGGCTGGGATCGCGTCGCTCGCGCTCGGCGCGGGCGCGGGCCTGGTCAATGACGTGTCGGCGCTGACCTTCGATCCGCGCATGGCCGGCATCGTCGCCACGGCGGGCTGCCCGATCGTGCTGATGCATCACCAGGGCGACCCGCAGACCATGCAGCGCGATCCGCGCTACGACGGCCCGGTCGCGCTCGCCATCTATGACTGGCTGGCGGAGCGGATCGCGGCGGCGGAAGCGGCGGGGATCGCGCGCGACAAGATCATCGTCGATCCCGGCATCGGCTTCGGCAAGAGCGTCCAGCACAATCTGGAATTGATGAACCAGCTGGGCCTGCTCCACGGCCTCGGCTGCGCGGTTATGGTCGGGGCGAGCCGCAAGCGCACGATCGGCGCCTTGTCCAACGAGGCGCCGGCCGACAAACGGCTCGGCGGCTCCATCGCCTTCGCGCTAAAGGCGGTGGAGCAGGGCGCCCACCTGATCCGCGTCCACGACGTGTTCGAAACCGTTCAGGCGCTCCGCGTCTGGCGTGGCCTCCGCGACGCGGCCTTCACCGCAGTCTAAGCGTCAGGCGCGGTAGATAGCGGCGGCGTAGACCGCTGTTGCCGCCAGCCCGATCAGGGTGCGCACGCCGTGCAGAATGGCCCAGCGCGACAGCTTCGCCACGGTCCCCGCATCCGCCGCCTCCGGCGCGGTCGCCTTCAATTGGTTGTTGAGCGGGAACATCACGATCAATGTGAAGGCAATCGCGGCCAGCATCAGCGCGCCGCCGGCCAGGCACCACAGGTCCCCCCAGCGCCACCACACAGCGACGCCTGCCAGTCCGGACAATGCCGCAAGCGGCGCCTGCATCAACGTGCCGCGCCGGTAGGCGGGCTTCCATTGCGTCAGCTGCGCGGCCGGATCGAGCCTGGCGCGGGCCGGATGCTCGACGAACAGGACATAGAGCGCCGCCCCGGAGAAGAGGGCCGCGAGGACCAGGGCGCCGATCGAAAGCATTGCGTCAGTTGCGGCAGCGATGGACGCGGTTGGGCGGCGCGTTTGCGGCCGTGAACTCGGCCTCGTCGGGGCCGACGGCTCGGACCTTGATGGTCGAACTGTCGCCAGCCTTGGCCTCGCCGTCCGGTGCGGCCTCGGTTACCTGGATGGTCAGCTGATCGCCTTCCAGCCGCCAGCGGCCCTGTTCCTGCATGAAGGCGTAACTTCCGTCCGCCTCGAAGGTCAGATAGCTGTCCGACGCGCCGCCGCAATCGCCCGCGCCTTCGCTCTGCCACCGGCCCGCGAGCCAGGCCGCGTTGAGCTCGACCGGACCTGCAGCTGGCGCGGTGGCGTTCGCACTGGGCGTCTCCGCCTTGCCTTGCGCATTGTTGTCGCGCGGACCCGATCCACAAGCGGCGAGGGCCGAGGCGACGAGGAGGATGGCGGCGAGTCTGACGGTCATCGGCATATGCTAGGCCGGAACGCCCGCCGGGTGAAGGGAGAGCTCTGCCCCAAGTCATATCTGGTGGGCGCTGACGGGCTCGAACCGCCGACCCTCTCGGTGTAAACGAGATGCTCTACCAACTGAGCTAAGCGCCCCCGGTGCGCCGTCCGGACCGGCGGCGGCAACGAGATGCCCCGACATGGCCTCCCGCCGCGGCGCGCGCAAGAGTGTCGCTAGACGGTGGGGAGCGAGGCCTTCTGCACCGCGCCGAGATAGCGCCCCATCGCGCGAGCGGCGTCTTCGGACAGGCCGATATAGACACGGCGTCCGTCATTCGGATCGGCGGTGCGGACGAACAGGCCTTTTTCGGTGAGCGCCCGGATCCAGCGGAGCGCCGTTGTCGCGGGCACGGAGGCGGCGATGCACAGGCTCGACACCGCCACGCGCCGCCCCTCGAGCCGCGCCGCATAAAGATCGAGCAAAGTGTCGAAGGCCGGATCCGCGAACAATTCGCCGCGAAAATATTGGTCGCGCAGCCGCCGCGCGCGGATGATCCCGCGCACGAAGCCGGCGTCCACTTCGACCGGTTCGTCCGCGTCATTCGCGCTGTCGCGGGCGCCCTCATCCTCGGAAAGCGAGGCCAGCACGCTCGCGATCCGGGCGGCATCCTCGCTCAACTGCTGCAGCAGGCTGGCCTCGGCCCGGCCGATATCGTGCAGCCGCGACGGCGCCCGCTCCACCGCCCGCGCCAGCGCCCGTTCCAGCTGCGCGTCCGTCGGGTCGCAAAGATGGTCCACTTCGGCGGGAAGATCGGCGGCGAAGATCGCGTCGATCATCTCGAACGGCGCGACCACCACGCCCGTCATCCGGCCAGTGCGGGCGGCGGCGCCGATCAGGTCGAGCAAGGCGTCGAAACCCTCGGACGGGGCGCTCGCGCTCAGCAAGGCCGCGTCGGCGGCGATCTGCGCCTCGAACCGTTCCGCGCCGCCCGCGACCGGCGCCTCGGCGGCGACACGGCACCCCGCGCGCAGCGCCGCCGCGCGCGCCTTGTCGAGGCCATCCTCACTATCGGCGAACAGCAGCAGCACCGGAGCGCTGGAATAGACCAGCCCGATATTTGCGTCACCCGCCAAATCCACGACCGCCCGCCCCCGATAAAGGTCCGAAATGGAGTTTGGCAGGCATGGAGGGGCGACGGCGACACCGAACACGTCCATTTTCGACGCGACACATTGTCGGCAGCGATTCAGGCGGTGCGGGAATGGCGGATCGGCGGATCGACGCCGCAGCCGCGCTACCGCAGGGTTATTTGCCCCAGAATTGCGCGCAAGGGAGAGTCAGTCCCCCCATCTCACGAAAGCTGTCGCAAAACCTGATCCATTTCCGACCAAACTCGCGGCAGGAGCATCACATCGCCTTGACGATATCCTCGACCATTTTCTTGGCGTCGGCGAGCAACATCATGGTGTTGTCCATATAGAAGACTTCGTTGTCGACGCCGGCATAGCCGACGCCCCCCATGCTTCTTTTCACAAATAGCACCGTTTTGGCTCTTTCTACGTCGAGCACCGGCATGCCGTAGATGGGCGAGCTCTTGTCGGTCTTCGCCGCCGGGTTGGTGACGTCGTTGGCGCCGATCACGAAGGCGACGTCGCTACGCGCGAATTCGCCGTTGATATCTTCCAGTTCGAACACCTTGTCATAATCGACGCTCGCCTCGGCCAGCAGCACGTTCATGTGGCCGGGCATGCGGCCGGCAACCGGGTGAATGGCGTATTTTACGGTGACGCCCTCGGCCTCGAGCAGATCGCCCATTTCGCGCAAGGCATGCTGCGCCTGCGCCACGGCCATGCCGTAGCCAGGGACGATGATCACCTGCTCGGCCTGCTTCATCAGGAAGGCCGCGTCCTCGGCGCTGCCGCGCTTCCACGGCCGGTCGATCGACGTGCCGCCCCCCGCCGCCGCGCTGTCGCCGCCGAAGCCGCCGGCGATTACGCTGATGAAACTGCGATTCATCGCCCGGCACATGATGTAGGACAGGATCGCGCCCGACGCGCCGACCAGGGCGCCGGTGATGATCATGGCCGTATTGTGCAGGGTGAAGCCCATCGCCGCCGCCGCCCAGCCGGAATAGCTGTTCAGCATGCTGACCACGACCGGCATGTCCGCGCCGCCGATCGGAATGATGAGCAGGAAGCCGATCAGGAAGGCAAGAGCGGTGACGGTCCAGAACACCCAGCCGGACTGGTCCACGGTGAAATAGCCGATCAGGCCGAGAATGCCGGCCAGGATGGCGAGATTGATCAGATGCCGCATCGGCAGCATGATCGGCTTGCCGCTCATATTGCCGTTCAATTTCAGGAAGGCGATCACCGAGCCTGAGAAGGTGATCGCGCCGATCGCGATGCCTAGCCCCATTTCGATCCGGCTGGCGATGGCGATCTGGCCGGTGGCGGGGTCGATGATCTCGAACGGTCCCGGCGCCATATAGGCCGCCGCAGCCACGCACACGGCGGCCAGGCCGACCAAGGAGTGGAAGGCGGCGACCAGCTGCGGCATCGCGGTCATCGCGATCCGCTGGGCGATGACGTAGCCGATCACGCCGCCGATCGCGATCGCGATGCCGATCTCGACCAGGCTCGCGACGTCCAGCATCACCAAAGTGGTCGCGACCGCGATCAGCATCCCGGCCATGCCGAAGCGGTTTCCCGCCCGGCTCGACACCGGGCTCGACAGCCCCTGCAGCGCCAGGATGAAGAACACGCCCGCCACCAGATAGGCGATCGGTACCCATTGGTGTGCCGCGTCGGCCGATCCGCTCGCGGCGAGCGCCGGGCCTGCTGCGGTCAACAGCACCAGTGCGCCGTATGCCTTCGCCCCCCGCGCCAGCATCATTTGCGCTCCTTCTTCTTGTACATGGCGAGCATTCGCTCCGTCACCGCGAAGCCGCCGAAAATGTTGATGCTCGCCATCACCACCGCCGCGAGACCGAGCCATTTCGCGACCGGCGATCCGGGTGCGGCGCTGGCGATCAGCGCCCCGACGATGATCACGGAGGAAATGGCATTGGTCACCGCCATCAACGGCGTGTGCAGGGCCGGCGTCACCGACCAGACGACGAAATAGCCGACGAAGCAGGCCAATACGAAGATCGACAGGATCGCGATGAAGTCCATGTGGGATCAGCCCTTCAGTCCGAACACGTGATACGCCAGGATACGCTGGATGTTGGCGGTGTCGCTCTTGCGCCCGATCTTCACCGAGACCGGGGCCGGATCGCCGGTCACCCAGACCTTCAGGTCCGCGTCCAGATCAAACGTCCCCGCCGTCTCGACGCTAAACCGGGTGATCGAACGGTAAGGGATGGTGATCACTTCCACCTTGCGCCCGGTCAGCCCCTGCACGTCCACGAGCGCGAACCTGAGGTCGGTCAGAAACACGATATCGCGGATCGTCTTGAACGCCGCCAGCACCCGCTCCCCCGGCGTCAGAATCGGCGCATAATCGCGCTGCACCTCCTCGACGGAAATCTCGGTGGCGGAGAACAGGCCCATCAGGTGGTGAGCCTCTCATGCACAACCTTCCCGCCCTGCGTTAGGCGCACCGCATTGCCGATCTCTTCGTCCAGCACCGGCTTCCCGGCTTCCTTGTCCCAGAAGGCACTGAGGAAATTGTACAGGTTGCGCGAATAGAGGGCCGAGCTGTCGGCCGCGAGCCGGGAGGGGACGTTGCGGTGGCCGACCACCTTCACGCCGTGGATCACTTTCACTTTGCCGGCGACCGAGCCCTCGACATTGCCGCCCTGTTCGACCGCCAGATCGACGATCACGCTGCCTGGCCGCATCGTCTGCAGCTGCGCGTCGCTGATCAGGCGCGGCGCGGGTTTGCCCGGGATCAAGGCGGTGGTGATCACGATATCCTGCTTGGCGATGTGGCTGGAAACCAATTCCGCCTGCGCCGCTTTATATTCGTCGCTCATTTCGGTCGCGTAGCCGCCGGCGCCTTCGCCCTCGATGCCCGCGACATTCTCGACGAAAATCGGCTTCGCGCCCAGGGACATGATCTGCTCCTTGGTCGCGGAGCGCACGTCGGTGGCGGAGACCTGCGCACCCAGCCGGCGGCCGGTCGCGATCGCCTGCAGCCCGGCGACGCCGACACCCATCACGAACAGTTTTGCTGCCGCAACCGTCCCCGCCGCGGTCATCATCATTGGAAAGGCGCGGCCATATTCGGATGCAGCGTCCAGCACCGCCTTGTAGCCGGACAGGTTCGCCTGGCTCGACAAGATGTCCATCGATTGCGCGCGAGTGATCCGCGGCATCCATTCCATCGCCAGCGCCTCGAACCCGGCATCGGCGTAGCTTTTAACCCGTTCGCCCTCGCGGAAAGGATCGAGCGCGCCGATCACCCAGGCGCCGGCAGCCGCACCTTGCAGGCTGGTCGCGTCGGGCCCCTGCACCGCCAGCACCGCGTCCGCCCCGGCGACGACCGCGACGCGCTCCCCAACCAGCGCGCCCGCCGCTTCATAATCGCCATCGGCGATCGAGGCATGTTCGCCGGCACCGGTCTCGACCCGCACCTCGGCGCCCAGCGCGATATATTTCTTGACCGTCTCGGGGGTCGCGGCGACGCGGCGCTCCCCTTGGGCACTCTCCTTGAGAACCGCGATCTTCATGCCCCCACGCGCTCCCCTTATTGTTCTCTTGTCAGTGAAGCCGCTCGACAGCCCGTCAGCTGATCAGCATCACCACGATGAGGACGATGATCGCCGACGCGATCGTGCCCCATTTCAGCAGGCCGAGGAACATCCAGTAGGTCCCCTCGTGCGCTTTCATTTCCTTCGTGTGGTCGATTTCGGCGGCCATCTTACCCTCTTGGCTTGTCGTTCGGCGGCGATCCTAGCCGCGTCCGGCGCTCAAGAAAAGCGCCTCAGCCGCAGCGCAGCAGCGTCTGCGTGCCGCCCTGCGCCGTCGCGCTCATTTGGTCTGGCCCGAGATAGGCGACACTCATCACGATCGAGCCGCCATCACCGGTGATGGTCAGCGTGTTGCCGCTGCGGCTTACGCGGCCTGCACCGTTGTGGAAGGTCGCTGTGCCACGGGCGAGATCGAAGCGGACGAACTCGCTCGACGCGCAATTCTCCTTCCACGTGCCGGTCAGCCATTGGTTTGTCACGCCGCCGGGCGCAGCCGGCCCCGGCGTCGCGGTCGGGGCGGGCGGCGCGCTCGTTGGTGTCGTGGTGGACCCGAAATTAAGCGTCCCGGTCAGGTAAAGGACAAGCAGCACCAGCCCGAACCCGCCGATCACGAAGAGCGCGATCAAGCTCCCTTTGTCGCTTGGCTCCACACCTCCCGAGGGCGTCGATGGGGGCCAGCCCGGCGCAGGTTGTCCAACGCGTGTTGGCGGCGCGCCGGGCGACCCTGTCCAAGGCGAAGGCGGGGGCGGCGCGGGCGGCGCGCCCCACGGAGACGGGGCCGCCGCGGATGGCGCAAGCCCGCGCAAGCGCGCTGCCAGCGCCGCGACATTGGCCTGTGCGGCGGGTCCATGAGCGTCGGTCCACGAAGCCGCGCCCTGCAGAACCGGCCAGTCATAATTTCCGCCCGCCAAGCGGACGACGTGGATCGGCCGACCCGCCTCGGCCGCGTTCGCGGCGGCCGCCCGCAGGCCGGCATCGCTGACCGAGGCCGGGCCGATGACCAGCACCAGCGGCCCGCCCGGGACCGGGTCCCGGCTGATCGCCACGCTTTGTCTGGCCAGGTCGTTCGCCAGATAATCCGCGACGGCCACATCCTGCGGCGCATTTGCCAGCTCGACCGATTGACCCGAAGCCATCCTGCTCCTCTCACTTCAAATCCCACCCTGCCACGCGCGGTGGGCGCAGGCGAGTATCGACCGCAGCCTAATCCGCGGACCCAGCCCCGGCCAGCTTTAAGGCGGCCTTTACCAAGTGCGGGCTAAGCCAGCCCTTCATTCTCGAGGAGCCCGGTTTGCGTCCTGACCCCACCCGTTGCCTGCTGCTGATCGACGAGGAACCGGCCCAGCGCCGCCTGGTCGCCGCGATCGGCGCGCGCGCCGGATGGTGGGTGCGCGGTGCGTCCGACATCGATGCGGCGCAGTTGATGCTGAACGATCCGCAGGAGCCGCCGTTCGACGCGGTGTTGATGGATTTGTGGGAGCAAGGCGAGGCGGGCAGCGCCCTGATCCGCCAGATCCGCGCGATGCGGCCGAACGTCCCTTTGCTGGTGCTGACCACCCAGACCTCGACCGCCGCCGCGGTCGAGGCGATGCGGGCCGGCGCCAACGACTTCCTGGTCAAGCCGATTGCGCCCGACCGGCTGCTTTCCGCCCTCGATGCCGCCACCGACCGGCGCAAATCGGCGGGCGAGCTGCGCCCCCTGTCCGAGAAGATCAGCAAGCCGCTCGGCTTTGACGAGATCGTCGGCTCCGCGCCTTTGTTCCGCTCGGCGCTCGCCGTCGCCGCGAAGGCGGCCCGCGCCCGCGTGCCCGTGCTGATCGAGGGCGAAAGCGGCACGGGCAAGGAAATCCTGGCGCAGGCGATCCACGCCGCCAGCCCCCGCGGCAAGAAGATGCTGCACGTCGTCAATTGCGGCGCGATCCCCTCCAACCTCGTCGAATCCGTTTTGTTCGGGCACGAGAAGGGCGCCTTCACCGGCGCCTTTGATCGCCATATCGGCCGGTTCGAGGATGCCGATGGTTCGACGCTCTTCCTGGACGAAGTCGGCGAATTGCCGCTCGATACGCAGGTCAAATTGCTGCGCGCGATCGAGGCGGGCGAGATCCAGCGGATCGGCAGCCGCATCACCAATACGGTGGACGTGCGCATCATCGCCGCGACCAACCGCCGGCTGGTCGAGGAAGTCGCCGCCGAGCGCTTCCGCGAGGACCTCTATTACCGCCTGAACGTCGTCAACGTGCCGATCCCGCCCTTGCGCGACCGGATCACCGATCTGCCCGCGCTGGCCCGCCATTTGCTCGCCCGCATCGCCGAGCAGCCGGGCATGGGCGCTCTTTCCATCACCGACGACGCGCTCGCCGTGCTGATGTCCTATGGGTGGCCGGGCAACGTCCGCCAGCTGCAGAATGCCCTCTTCCGCGCGGCAGTGCTCTGTGAAAGCGACGCGCTCACCGCCGCCGATTTCCCGCACATCGCGGCCGAGGCGACCTATGGCCGCCGTCAGGACGATTATCACGCCAAGCGGCTCACCGGCGCCAGCCAGAGCGCCGCAATGGCGCACGGCCCGGGCATCACGCTGTACGAAGGGGACGGCCATATGCGCCGGCTCGAGGAGATCGAGGCCGACGTCATCCGCCTCGCCATCGGCCATTATCGCGGCCGCATGACCGAAGTCGCGCGGCGGCTGGGGATCGGCCGGTCCACGCTTTATCGCAAGCTCGGCGAACTCGGGATCGAGAACGCCGCCTGATCTTCGCTTGACCGCAGCCTCCCAAGCGCCGGATAGTCGGCGCACATAGAATGGGAGGAATGCCGTGAGGTTGATCGCGATCCTGGCAGTGGCCGCACTGGCCGCCTGCTCGCAGGGCGGCAATGAGTCCGCCAACAATCAAAGCGCGACCAAGGCCGGCTTCCGCCAGGCCAAGATCGGCACGGTCGGTCTGGAATATGAGACGGCGAAACTGGTGGTCACATCGGTGACGATCCCGCTCCCATATGACGCCGAGCGCGAGATTCGCGGCATGAAGCTGATCGCGACCGCGCGCGAGGCGTCGCTCAACCAGCCGAACTGTCCTGGCCAGGAGGCCAGCCTGTGCAAGGCGGAGGCCGAGGGCGGCCTGACGCTGACGGTGCTGAACCAGCCTTATACCGAGTTCAGCGCGGCAATCCGCAACACCAGCCCGGCCACCTTTGCGGGGCGCCAGGGCGTCACTTGGACGGGCCGCCTCGGCGGCAAGCCGGCGACCTACACAGCGATCCCGGTCGAGGAGCAGACGATGATGGCGATCCGTCAGACGGAGGGCGATGGCGCGCCGGACGCGGCCGCGCTCGACGCGGTCATCGCCTCTTTGGTCTTCAATCCGCCCGAGCCGGAGCCGGCGGCGGAAGGGAAGTAGGTAGGTCTTCCTTCCTACGCCCCGCGCGCCTAATTTGAGTTCATGCCTCTCACCCTCATCACCGGCGCGGCCTCCGGCATCGGCGCCGCCACCGCCCGTTTGCTCGCCGGGAAGGGCCACCAGCTCGTCCTGATGGATCGGGACGCGGACGGGCTCGCGGCCTTGCCCGCCGGCCGCCATGTCATCGGCGACGTCGCCGATCCGGCCTTGTGGATCGACGCAGACCTCAACGGACTGAGTCACGCGGTGATCAATGCCGGTATCGGCGCGGGCGGGCCGATCGAGGACATGACGCTGGGCGAGTGGCGGCAGGTGATGACGGTCAATCTCGACGGCGCCTTCCTGTCGCTGCAGGCCGCGATGCGGGCGATCCGGGCGGGCGGCAATGGCGGCGCGATCGTCGTCACCGCCTCGGTCGCGGGGATAAAGGCCGAGCCGGGCATCGCCGCTTATGCCGCCTCGAAGGCCGCGGTGATTCAGCTCGCCAAGGTCGCGGCCAAGGAAGGCGCGGCGGCGGGTATCCGCGTCAACGCGATCGCGCCGGGCGGGGTCGAGACACCGATCTGGGCCAAGCAGCCTTTCTTTCAGGAGCTGATCGCCGCGAAGGGCAGCGAGGAAGCCGCTTATGCCGCGCTCGCCGGGCTGGCGACGCCGCTGCGCCGCTATGCCCGGCCTGACGAGATCGCCGCGCAAATCGCTTTCCTGCTGTCCGACGACAGTGCCTTCACCACCGGCTCTGTGCTGGTGACCGACGGTGGCTATTCGCTCTAGCTTGTCGAGGCTGGCGTTGAGCCGGCCATGCAATCTCGCTAGCCTCGGCGATGTGACTGACGATTTCCTTCATGGCGTTGTGCACGAGGCGCGCGAGGATCTTCAGGCGGCCGTGCGGGCAGCTCAGGAGACCTTCGCGCTGTGGCAAAAGCTGACACCATTGGGGCGCAACGAATTTATCTGTTGGGTCGATGACGCCAAGCAACCGCTGACTCGCGCGCGCCGAATCGAGCGCACCTGTCAGGAATTGCGGGAAGGGAAAAAACGGCCCTGCTGCTGGGCTGGCTGTATTCACCGCCCCGACAAGGCGCCAAGCCGATGGCAACAGGCGGTGCTGATCGATCGCCAGAAGCGTAAGGATTCGTAGGCGCGAGCGTGCGGAGTTGGGTCTGCCGCCCGCAACATGCCGCGGATGGCGGTTGTCGCTATGCGCGGCCTTCCACTGGCGCTTCGCTTGCCGGGTCGATCGTGCGGTTGCCGCGCAGGACCAGGGCGAGCAGCGAGCAGGCGATCGCCCAGGCGGCGCCGACGCTCCAACCGGCGATCACGTCGCTGGGCCAGTGCACGCCCAGATAAACGCGCGAGAAGCCGATCGCGAGGGTGAGCAGGATGGCCGCGGCGATCAGGTAGATTTTCACGCCGCGGCCCTTTTGCGTGCCGGCCAGCAAGGCGCCGAGGGTCAGGTAGATGATCGCCGAATGCATGGCGTGCCCGCTGGGGAAGCTGGCGCTGTCGACCTCCACCAG
>JBBSLM010000031.1:0-12444 GCA_038255245.1 Sphingomonadales bacterium | reverse complement strand
CGTATTGCTAATGCGCCATTGCTCACCGGTATAGCTGACGGTCAGCGACGTTATCGTCGCTCCTGTGTTATTCGTGAAAGCAGCGCCGATGACCGGGATCAAAGTGCCGCTCTGCAGGCTACCGAGCGCTCGGTCCGTGGACCCTGCGCTTCCGTAGCTGAACGTGTCCCCGGTATTGGAGCCCCCGGTATCGACCGCATATTGCTCATTGTCCCGCGCACCGCCGCCCGTCTCGGTCATCGCCCAGCCGTCGATCAGCAAATTGTTGGTCGTGCTGCCGGCAGTGTTGGAAAGCGTGTCGAAATTCTGCGTGTAGGCTGAGCCCAAAGTGGTCAGCGAGATGGTAGGCGGGACCGCCAGCGGCGTGGGATCGATCGGTTCAATGGCGAAGCCGGACGCGTTCGGCTCAGCGATAGAAATGACCTGTTCGATCGCTTCCGGCGGCAGGAAATAGCTGTCGGGGGCATTGCGCTCCACGGCCGCGAAGGAACGGCCGAGGGGGCCGGAAGCATCGCCGCCATCGGTGACGAATCGGCCGGAACTGAACAGGTCGAACTTACGCATTAAACTTTGCCTCCGCAGGTGAGCATTTTTCCATGCCCGCAGGAGACAGCCGGAACGATCCGCGACTCGGCTCCCGGCACGGAAGCTAGCAGTAATTTGACGTCATGACAGACTTGTGTCGGCGGGTAATTTGTTACCCGCTTTATTGCTCGCGGAAGGAGCTCCAGAACGTGCCGACGAGGGGCTCGACCACATAGCTGAGGGCCGAACGCGGGCGGAGTGGGACGATGACCTCAGCCGGCATGCCGGGCCGGAGTTGAAAATCGGGACGGGTTTCGCGGATGATGGCGATCTGGTCGTCCGGCACTTCGATGTCCGCGGTGAAATAGGTCTGGCCGGTCCGTTCCTCGGTGAAGCTGTCGGCCGAGACGCTGAGCACCCGCCCGGTAAGGCTCGGCAGGCTGGCTTCGTGCAGGCCGCTCAGCCGCACCTGCGCCTCCTGCCCAGGGGTCAGATCGTCGGCGTCGCCGGGGGCGATGCGGGCGCTGATCCGCAGCTCGCCGTCCGGGACAATCTCCATCAGTTTCTGGCCGGGCGTGATGACGCCGCCGACGGTCGCTGCATCGAGGCCGATGACGACGCCGGTCGCGGGCGAGCGGATTTCGATGCGGGCGAGTTGATCACGCGCGGCAGCGAGGCGCGGCTGGAGTTCGCCCAATTGGCGTACGGTCTCGCCCAATTCGGTGGCGGCGCGGGCGCGGAAGGCGGTGACCGCCGCTTCGCGCTGGAGCCGCAGATCATTGCCTTCGCGCGACGCCTGCCCCTGGGCGGCGCTATATTGGCCCTGCTGGCCGCGCAGCTCGGCGCCGGCGCGTTCCAGCGAGCGCAGCCGGGTCTGCGACACGAAGCCGCGCTCCGCGAGTGGCCGCAGCACGCGGATTTCCTCGTCGATCAGGCGCAATTGTTCGCGCGCGGAGGCGGACAGGCTGCCAGCCCCCTGCCCCTGATCGCCCGCGCCCGCCGCCCGCTGCGAGAGCGCGCCCGCCTCGGCCTGCAGCTGGGCGGTACGCGCCGACAATTCGGCGCGTTCCTGGATGAGGGCGAGTCGCGCCGTCTCGCGGTCAGCGGGGTGCATGTCGGCAAACTCGGGAGGCGACGGCACATCCGTGCGCCCCTGCGCTTCGGCCTCCAGCCGCGAACGGCGCGCCAGCAGGCGGGTGACCTGCACGGCCAGCGCGCGTTCCTGCGCCTCCACGTCGGCGGCGGCGAGCCGCATCAGGACTTCGCCCTCGCGCACGCGCTGGCCGTCGCGCACATAGAGCGCGCCGACGACGCCGCCCTCGCGATGCTGCACCGCCTTGCGCTGGCCGGAGACCACGACCTGGCCCTGCGCATAAGCGGCGGCGTCCATCCGCACGAAGGCGGCAATCAACAATCCGAGGACAAGTATGCCGATGACGATCCGCCCGACCCGCCGCTCGCGATCCGGACGGGCGACGTCGTCATCGACCTCGTCCATATAATCCCGCGCCGCGCTCGCCATCAGCTCGACGCCTGCTGTTGCGGATGGACCTGGCGCACGTTCGGCGCGGTGATCTTCGGCAGCACTTCGTCGCGCGGGCCGAACAGATGGACCTTGCCGCCGTTCAGCACCAGCATCGCGTCGATCACCGGCAACACCGACAGGCGGTGCGAGACCAGAATGATGGTGACGCCCTCATCCTTCAGTTTCTGCAGCGCCGCGAGCAGCGAGGCGTCGCCCTCGGTATCGAGATGGGCGTTGGGCTCGTCGAGCAGCAGGATCGACGGCGCGCCGTAAAGCGCGCGGGCCAAGGCGATGCGCTGCGCCTGGCCGCTCGAGACATTGCCGCCGCGCGCGGCGAGCGGATAATCATAGCCGCCGGGCAAGCGCAGGATGAATTCGTGCGCGCCGGCCCGCTGTGCGGCCTGCACCGCGGCGGCGTCGATCGCCTCCGGATCGGTATCGAGCGCGCCATCGAATCGGGAGATATTCTCCTTCACCGTCCCCGCGAACAGCGACGGGTCCTGCGGCAGCAAGCCGACATGGCGGGCGAGCAAGTCGGCGTCCCAATCCTGCCGGTCGGCGCCGTCGAAACGGATCGTCCCGGAACTCGGCACGCCGATGCCCGCGATCAGGCGCAGCAGGCTGGTTTTGCCCGCGCCGGACGGGCCGACCACGCCGAGCGCCTGGCCAGCGCCAATGGCGAAGCTGATATCCTCCAGGATCGTCGGCCCTTCCGGACCGATTTGGAGCCCGACCTTTTCCACCTGCACCGCACCGCGGGGCGGCGGCAAAGCGGTGCGCTCCTCGCTCGCCTCGTCGGACTTCAGCAAGGCGACGATCGAGCCATAACCCGCCCGCGCCTGCGAAATGCCGCGCCAGGCGCCGAGCAATTGTTCGACCGGCGCCAGTGCGCGCGAAATCAGGAAGGTCGAGGCGAAAATCGCGCCCGCGGAAATCTCCTGATTGATGGCCAGCCAGGCGCCGAGGCCGAGGCCGAGCGACTGCAGCGACATCCGGGCGAAGCGCGAATACCCTCCATAACGGCCGGCCGAGAAACTGGCCTTGGTTTGCCGCTCCAGCATGCCGTCGCGCAGGCGCAGCTGCCGCTCGATCATCGCCGGGGCCATGCCGAGCGCGCGCACCGCGTCCCGTTCGGCCAGCATCTGGTCTTGCGCGACATAGGATCTGGCGGCGACTTCCTGCGCCTCCTGCAATTGCGGGCCGGCCGCTTTCTCATGCAGCCAGATCAAGGAGGGCAGCAGGATCAGGCCGAACAATGCCAGCGCGCCGACCCAGGGGTGCACCAGAAAGCAGACCAAAACATAGATCGGCGTCCAGGGCAGATCGCACATGGCGGAGAAGGCCGGGCCGCTGACCAACTGCCGCAGCGAATCGAACTCGCGCATCGCCTGCCGGCTTTGCGGGCTCGCGCTGCCGCGCAGCGCCGCGCGGAGGATGAGCGGGCTGAGTTCCCGGTCGAGCCGGACACCGGCACGGGTCAGCAGGCGGGCGCGCAATTGATCCAGCACCGCCATCATCGCCAGCGCGAAGACGACCAGCACGGTTAGGAAGCCGAGCGTGGTCATGCTCTGCGTCGGCACCGCGCGATCGTAGATCTGCAGCATGTAGATGGTCGGCGCGAGGAAGAGGATGTTGATGATCGCGCTGAACAGGGCAACGGACGTGGCATGCCGGCGGCACGCCGTCAGGGCGCGCCGAATCGGCTCGATCGTTGATTCGCGCTGTTCGCCCATGGAATTGGCCTCTTAGCTCAAAGCTTTGTGCCTTGCCATGCCATCGCTTCGCAGCGGGACACGGGCTCCGCGAGCGCGCCGGCGAACGCCATGGCGGCGAGCGCGCGCGGCAGATCGACCCGGTAGAGCCGCTCGTCGGCGGGGGTCGGCGCGGTCGCGGTTTCGAGCCGCTCGGCCGCCTCCGCCACCGCGTCGAGAGTGAGCAGGCGCTTCAGCAGGCCATGCTCGCGGTGTCGCGCGATCATGGCGCGAACCCGCGGCGCGTGCCGCCGCAGCCGGTCGATCCAGTCGATCGATTGATAGCCGCGGGCACGATTGTTCACGAAAGCCCCGGGCAGCAGCCCGGCGGCGACCGGGCGGCCCAGGCCGCGATCACCCAGCGCAACGAGCGTTCGGTCGGGAATCGTCAGCGAGAATTCGGCCAGGCGGCGGTCGGCGAACGGATCGCGCGTCGCCAGGCCCCAGCGCGCCGCCATCCCCGCGAACATGGCCCCCGGATCGAGCCGCAGCAGAAAGTATAGCCGCCGCTCCGCCCCGCCCGGAGGCAAGGGATCCGTGGCCGTGAGGGTCGCGGCACCAGGCGCAAGCAGCGGAAACAGGGATGGCCGGGGGCGAAGCCGGCGCAGCAAGGTCCGCGCGGCGCGCATCGCGCGGCCGCGCGGATCGCCCGCCATGCTGAAGCTGTAATTACCGGTCTGGCCGACCAGCAACAGCTGCGCGCCCGCCGCCCGCGCGGCATCGTTGATCGCCGCGGTCCAGCCGTGATTGTGGGGATTGGGCAGCGGTTGCTGATACAGGCTGGCGGCATCGGCGAGATAGGCCAGCGGATCGTCGACGGCGGCCACCCGGTGATGCTCGACGCCCGGCAGCGATGCGGCGGCAAGGGCGGCCTGCGCGCCTTCGTCCGCAAACCGGTCGGTATCGACGGGGACAAAAGTGGGGATTGCAGTGAAGGCGTGAAGGGCTGTTGCCGCGGGCTTCAGCTCCGCCGCCAGCGCGGTGGCAACGCTGCTGTCGAGTCCGGCGCTGAGATGGGTGGCGATCGCGGCGGGGGCATCGGCCAGCCGGTCGCGGACCGCGGCCTCCAGCAGCGAGCGGCATTCGGCCACGCTGTCGGCCGGGCCGCGGCGATGGTCCGGCTTTGTCGATGGCCGCCACCAGCGGCTGCGCACGACGCCCCCGTCCACGATCGACACCAGCTCGCCGGGCAAGACCCGTTCGACGCCGGCATAGAAGCTCGCCGGGGCGGAGCCGACGAAGCCGAGATAGGCGGCGAGCGCGGTCTCGCTGGGTGCCCCGTGGCGCGCATCGAGAACATCGAACGCATCGGCGCGGGAGGCGAAGGCCGATCCGTCGGACAGGAAGAAGAGCGGCCGCTGGCCGAGCGCGTCGCGGACGAGGAAGAGCGCTTTTTGGGCAATGTCCCACACCGCGAAAGCATAGTCGCCATAGAGATGCTGGGGTGTCTGCGTGCCCCACCGCTCCCACGCGGCAAGGATCAGCGCGGCGTCGCCCGTCTCCTGCGTCCGAGCCAGTCCATCGCAAAGGCCCCGCCGGTCGTCGAGCCTGGCCTCGGCAACGACCGCGAAACGGGCGCTTGCTGCAAACGCGCCCGGGCCGGTCACGCCCAACGACAAGCCATCGGCATGGCGAACCGTCGCGGAAGCATAATTGCCGGCGGCAGGATGCTGGCGGGCCAGCAGCCGCCAGACCTGTTCGTCATTGAGTTGGGGAGGAGCCGCGCTGCGATAGCCGGCAAGCAGGCTCAAGGCGCGGTCGCGACCGTCACCAGACCGGCGTCGGTCAGTTCCTGGACGAGGCGCGCGACCTCGTCGCGGCAGCCTTTGGGAGTGGTTTCGAATTCGAGGCTCAGATCGGTGAGGAGCGCATCGAACGATTTCGGCTGCGCGAGTTGCCGCCAGATCGCGGCGGCGGTCTCGTTAAAGCCGTAACAAAGCCCTGTATCGACGTTAAGGCCGACCAGGTCCCGCTCGAGCGGTGCTTCCATTAACTCCCGGAAACGCGCAATTATCGCATTTCCATCGACGGCGATCACGAGCTGCCGACTGCGATAAAGCCCTCCGGATTGAGCGGATTTGGTCCACCTTCGGCCGAGCCGGCACGCATGGTGCGAAGCTCCGGCGCAATCCAGGGACGGCGGTTGGTTGCGGTGTGCGCCTGCCCCGCGGGCGGCGTGTGATTCTCTTCGCTCATAGGCGAACGTCTAGCATCGAAATTCAAATAAGGAAGTCGTTCGTGTGCGTAACGACCTGGCGCCGCCCTTGCGGTTTGAACTGGCCGAAATCCGGCAACAACACGAGGCCGATGGGGGAACCTGCCACGGCACGGCCTAGAGGATCGCCATGTCCCGGCCCAAACCGTCCAGATCGGCATAGGTGTCGTACCGGACGCCGCCGAAATGCTCGTAGGGGCTGTCTTCGGGCAGGAGGATCAGGTCCGCGATCGGCACGATTTCGTCGAACGGCGAGAGCAGGTTGAAGTTCGCCGCCGATACGATGTGGCCGCCGGTGACGGTCAGGTCGATCACCAGATCGGCAATGGCATCGCCGTCGATGAAGACATTGACCGTCGCGCTGATGCCGCTTTGGATCACCTGCACCTGCCGCGCCCCGCTCTGCGCGCCGCCGCCAATATAGGTGAAGGGCTGGCCGCCGGTGTTGAAGGCGAGGCCGCCCAGTTCGATCGCGTCGCCTGAATCGAAATCGGCGATGAGATCGCGCACCGCGGCGGTCGAGGCGCTGGCCGCATTATAGACGAAGCGGTCGTTGCCGAGTCCGCCGCGCAGCACGTCGGCGCCGGCTTGGCCCTCGATCTGGTCGTTGCCCGCGCCGCCCCAGATTTCGTCGGCGCCCTGACCGCCGGTCAGCACATCGTCCCCCGCCCCCGAAAAGATGCGAAACGCACCGTCGGTTTCGGCCGTGCCGGTGAAGTAGAATAATTCGCCCGCCCGCAGCGTGTTGGCGGAGACGATCAAAGTCTGCCCGGCGAGGACGTTGCCGTTGTTCATCGTCACCTGATAGCTGAACGACTGTCCCACGCTGCCGCCGCCGAAGCGGGTGTCGCTGGCGCTCAGCATCACGATGAATTCGATGCTGGTCAATTGCGTCGCGCCGAAGGTGATGGCGCTGCCGCCGAAGTAACTCCCCTGGAAACCGAGCTGGTCGCTGCCGCCCTGCCCATCGACCCGATCGGCACTGCCGAACCGGCCGGTGCCGAAATAGAAGCCATCGTCCTGCTGGCCGCCGGTTATGATATCGGTGCCAGATCCGCCGAAGGTGAAGAACGAGCCGTTGGTTTCGGCCGCGCCATTCAGCGTGAAATTCTCCCCGGCGCGCAGCGTGTTTGCCTGGAAGGTGAACAACTGCCCCGCGGCCACGTTCGCGTCGATCGTGGTGATGTCGTAGCTTAGGCTTGTGCCGGTCGCGCCGCCGAAGCGATTGTCGTCGCCCGCCAGCAGCACGATGAATTCGACGCCGACGGTCGAGTTGGCGCCGAGCGTCAGGCCCGCATAATTGCCTTGCAAGCCGATCTGGTCGAGCGAGCCGGCGCCGCCATCGACCGCATCGGCGCTCGTGTAGGATGCACCGAAATAGAAACCATCGTCGCCGCCGCCGCCGAACACGGTGTCGTCGCCCCCGCGCTGCAAATAGATCAGGTTCGGCGCGCTGTTGCCGATGATCGCATCATTGCCCGAGCCGCCGACCGCATTCTCGATCACGCTGCCGCGCGCGATCGTCACATTGCCGATACGCCCGCCGACGTGGGAAAAGGCCTCGGCATTGAGATCGATCAGCTGCGTCTGGGTGAAAAGCGAATAATCCAGCGTGTCGATGCCGCCATGATCGATGATCGTGTATGTGACAGCCGGGTTCAGCGACGCGTCGTAGATTGCGCGGCCCGAAGTGTTGTTGAAGCCGTAAATCGTGTCGCCGGTGCGCGTCGTCGTCGGCGTGCCGTAGAGGTGGGTCGTCGCCAAGATGTCGGAAACGAGCGGGGACACCACGAATTGCCGGGTGAACGCTTGCGCGGCGAAGTAGCTATTCTCCTGCTGGTCGAAATACGACATGATCGTCGTCGCCCAACTGTCGTTCAGATATTCCGAGTCCAGGGCGTAGTCGGCCGTGCCGTTATAATTGCCGGCGTGGCCGAGCCCGAGCGCGTGGCCGATCTCGTGGATATAGGTCTGGAAGGAATAGGTGTTCAGGCCGGTGCCGTAGGTGGAGAGCCAGTCGGTCCCGACATTCACGATCGATGAGGTGATGGTGTTGCCGACGCGTGTGGAGGTGGCGAACGCGCCCGACTGATTGTCGTCGAAAGTGATCTGCGCCGCACCACCAATCTCGGAAAAGGCGATCCCGGTGGCGTCCGTCCACAGCGCCAGCGCCTCGCGCGCGAGTGTCTGGCCCGGCGCGGTCAGCGCCGTGATATTGACCGTGATCGTCCCGCCCGGCGCGACGTTGAAGTGGCGCTCCACACCACCCCAGAAAGTCGAGTAGAGTTGGGTAGCGATCTGATCATTGGTGTAGAGCGAAGGCGTCGGGGTGGTGAAGGCGGTCAGGTTGAAACTGCCGGTGGTGTTGCCGAAGCCGGAAACGTCGAGATAGTAAGTTCCGCTGGTCGTTGCCGTGTAGCGGATCGCGGAAAAGAATTCATCGCCGGCATCGTCGTTCGTCGCCAGCTGCGTGCCGCTGGCGTCGCGCAGGGTCAGGATCGTGTCGGTATCGATGTCGGGACTTGTCGCCGCCACCCAACCTGTGCGGAAGATATAGGTCTGCCCCGCGGTCAGCGTGATCGCGTAGAAATCATGGTCGCCAGCGGTGTCGATGCGGCCATTGATGCTGCCATTCAGGGCGATCGAGGCTGCCGTACCGATCGTGCCGCCAACCTGATCGCCGCCGGTGATGCCTGCGGCCACCGACAGGCGGTAGGTGCCGAAACTGGACTGGCCTAGTCCGTCGAAGGTAGCAGCGTCGATATAGTAGGTGCCGCTGGCGCCGGGCGTGAAGCTGATCAGCGAAAAGGTTCCTTCGCCGCTGTCATCGTCCTCCAGCAGCAAAGTGCCGCTGGCGTCGCGCAGCCGCAGGTAGGAATCGGCAGCGCCCCCGCCGGCAAAGGCCGATGTATGAATGGTGTAGGTGACGCCGCCGGTCAGCGTGACGGCGTACCAGTCCCGGTCGGCTGGCGTCTCGATTATGACCTCGACGCTGGACCCGACTGTTACCGTTGCGGTGGTCGACAGATCGCCGGGGATCGTATCGACGAGTGGCGTTTCGATCGGCTCGAACAGCCCGGTCGAGGGCTTCGAGACGATGCCGCCCGGCACCGGATCCCCCGGCGCCGGCTTGGCGATGATGTCGCGCGGCACCAGCGTATCGACGACCGCCCCACCCGAGATTTCGGCCGCGATGCTGACGGGAGGTGCAACCGCGCCAGGTGAGGCGCCGGCCAGCGCGGATTTCGAACCCGCGAACCCGTCCCGCGCATAGTCGCGCTCGCCGTCGGTATCGCCGCTGTCGAGCAGGATGGTGTGGGGGCCCCCGACAATAGCGCTGGCCCGCACCGACAATCTTGCGCTCATTCCCTTATCCTCCCCACGGCGCGGCGGCCGTCATGCTATTGCGGCCCGGCCGACACATTTTGGGCGATGGCGTCGGCGAGCCGAACGAGATCCTCGCGGCGCAAGCCACGATCCATCGCGTCGACGGCAATTTCCGGATAAGCATGCGTCGCGCCCCCCCGGCTCTCCCGCATCCGCGCGATGGCGGAGCCCGGGCGCGACAGATCCAGTTCGATGGTCAAGGTTGCGACCTCGGCTCGACCAGCCGCGGCAAGCGCGGCCTGCGCCCGTTCCCGAATGAGCGCGCAGGCTTCATCCGCCTCCGCCCCGGCGACAGCCTGCGCCTTTGTCATGCTGCGGCATTCGACAGCCGACGCGCGCACGGGCCCGGCATGCGAACAGGCGCTCGCCGCCAGCGCCATCAGCAACGCCCTGCCATACATCGACCCACCTGCTATCCAGTCCAGGACACCCGCAACTCGGCAGGATTAGCCCGTCCCGGCACATCTAGCAATCGGGCCGGCCAACGCCTTTGCCGTGCGCCAAGAGAGTTTCCGCCACAATGTCGAACCGCGCCCAGTCCTTCGTACGCCGGGCCTCGAAACAGGGCACCGCGGTCGCCACGCGTACGCAGGCCTCGAGATGGGCCGAACTGCCGCCCATTTGCTGGAGCGCGAAACCTCGATAGGTGTTCGCGATCAGCATCTCGATCGTTTCGATCTTCGCCAGCGAACGGACGACGACCGGGGCGCCGGTGGCGGCTTCAGACAGCAAATAGCAGGCCCGCAAGGCGCACGGCGCCTTAGCCTCGTCCCGGGGCAGGCCGATTTCGCGTTTGCCCGAGGCGGGGCAAAGCTCGCCTTGCGCCGCATCGACGCCCAGATGGCGCGCCGAATCCTCCGCCAGGCGCAGGCGAGTGAGGCCGGGGAGGACAATCGCGCCGCCGTCCGGCCCCACCTCCACCGCGCAGATATCGTCGGTCAGCACCGGATAGCCGCGCGCCGCGCACCATGCCGCGAAGGTGGATTTGCCCGCGCCCGACGGCCCCATGAACAGCACCGCCGCGCCGTCGATCACGATTGCATTGGCGTGAAGGACGAGCAGGCCGCGCTGGTGCAGAAGCACGCCGAGCGCCGAGCCGAGCAGATAGAGACGGATCGCCTCCTCGCTCACGCCCGGTTTCGCCTCGACCAAGATCTCGCGGCCGCCCTCAATCCGGTAGCGGGCAACGTCCGGCACTTCGAACTGGAAACCGCCATCGCTTAGGCCCTCTGGCGGGGCGCGGCGGATGACGACATCGCCCGCCCCGGGGCGCCGTGCTTCCGGCGCCCAGGAGATGGCGAAGTCGCTGGCGACGGTCAGTCCGAACAGATCGTAGCAACGGGTCGTCATGTCTGGGTCGCTCGTCGCCCGGACAAACGATGCTTACAAGAGCAGGTCCTGGGCCGGGTTCGCCACGGCCAGATCATAGTCGGTGCCGATATAGAGGGTGTCGGGGAGCGACACGAGTTCGATCGGGTGGCCGTCATACAATTCCGAGTGGACCCAAACGCCGCGACCGTCCATCGCCAGATCGTCCCCGAGGTCGAGCTTCAGCACACCCGCATCGCCGAAATCGGGCATGACCAGCATGATATCCGGAGCGGCCAAATGTCCCGCACCGCTATCGGTGCCGGCTTTGAGCGGCTCCTGCGCCGCGGCGTTGACGCCGATGAAGTCGCCGGCGGTCAGCTGATTGCGGTCGGCCATCACCAGCAAGATCTCGATATCGGAGACGCCGTCGCCGTTCACATCGCCCTGCACCAAATAGATCGGGCCGCCCTGCGAGACATAGCGCAACTCGCCCGCGACACCGCTGAACGCGCTGGTGCCCACGAATGAGAAATCCTGCTTGCCGCCAGCTTCGCTATTGGCGTCGATCCGCGACAGATCGATGCGGTCGCCGAGGTTGAAGTCCTGAATGCCGTCCCGTTCGGTCGAGTTGGAATCGGCCACGCTGCGATAGGCGAAGATGTCGTTGCCTGCCCCGCCGGTGAGCGTGTCGCCACTGCCTCCGCCGAAGATCAGATCGTCGCCCGCGCCGCCGGTAATGACGTCATTGCCGTTGCCCGAATAGACTTCGAACCGGCCATCGGTTTCCGCCGAGCCGTTGAACGCGAAATCCTCGCCAACCTTCAGCGAGTTTGCCGAAATCACCATCGTCTGGCCGGCCGCGACATTATTGTTGTGCATGGCCAGATTGTAATCCACCGCTCCACCGGACGCGCCGAAGCGATTGTCGCTGGCCGACAGCAAGACGAGGAATTCGAGACCGCTCATCTGCGCGGCCCCGAAAGTGACGGTGAAATTCCCCTGCAGGCCGAGTTGGTCCATATTCCCCGCGCCGCCATTGACGATGTCGCTCGCGCCGAAGCGGCCCTGGCCGAAGAAGAAGGCGTCATTGCCGGAGCCGCCCGTCAGCGTGTCGGTCCCCAGCCCGCCATAGATCAGGAAGTCGATCGCCGAAGCCGAACCGTCGAAGGTCAGATCCTCGCCCGCGCGCAGCGTGTTGGCCTGGATGATCAGCTTGTTGTCGCTGACGATCGTGCCGGCGTCGGCGGTAATGACATAATCGTAGAAATTGCCCGCCGTGTCGCCGAACCGAGTATCGCTGCCGGGGACCAGCACGACCAGTTCGGTATTCAGCATCGATCCCAGGGTCACCCCGCCGCCATAATTCCCCTGCAGGCCGATCTGATCGAGCGAGCCGGCGCCGCCATCGACGCTATCGGCGCTGGTATAGGCCCCGCCGAAATAGAAGGCGTCATTGCCGTCGCCGCCCGAAGCAGCATCCGCGCCGCCCTGCTCCAGCCGGAAAAAGTCATCGCCTGACCCACCGATCAGAGAATTGTCTCCTGCATTGCCCCGGATTTCGCCACCGCCCGCGCCGGTGTAGATCAGCTTCTCGACATGCTCCGGCAGCACATAGCCAGACACCGACGTGCGGACCTCGTCATAGCCCCCGCCCGCCAACTCCACGACCACATCGCCCGCATCGTCGACGATGAAGACATCGTCGCCGGTCCCGCCATGCATCGTATCGG
>JBBSLM010000030.1:0-12445 GCA_038255245.1 Sphingomonadales bacterium | reverse complement strand
GCGTTCGAGGCGCGGCGGAAGCGGGCGGTGGGGATGCCGTGCCGGGCGCACAGCAATTTGGTGAAGCTCTTCGAGCCCTCGAGCTGTGCGGCCGCGGCGCTCGGCCCGAAGACCGGGATGTTCTCAGCGCTGAGCCGATCGGCGAGGCCATCGACCAAGGGCTGCTCCGGGCCGATCACGACCAGGCCAATCGCCTGTTCGCGGCAGAAGGCGACGACCGCGTCCTGATCGGCAGGGTCGAGCGCAACCAGTTCGGCCTGCGATCCAATCCCCGGATTGCCGGGCGCGGCGTAGAGTTTCTCGACGCTCGGCGATTGCGCCAGCTTCCACGCCAGCGCATGCTCGCGGCCACCCGAACCCAGTAAAAGCACATTCATGACCGAGCCCTCTGCCTCCTCGTCCGGCCTGTTGTCCAATGTTTCTCCTGGCGACAACGCGCAGGCCATGTCCGTGTCCGAGCTGTCGTCACGGCTCAAGCGGACGGTGGAGGATGCGTTCGGGCAAGTGCGGGTGCGCGGCGAGATTTCGGGCTTCAAGCGGCACGCGTCCGGCCATTGCTATTTCACGCTGAAAGATCAGGACGCCTGCATCGACGCGGTGATCTGGCGCGGGAGCGCGGCCAATCTGCAATTCCGGCCGGAAGACGGGATCGAGGTGATCGCGCTCGGCAAGCTCACCATTTATCCGGGCCGCTCCAAATATCAGATCGTGGTCGATCGGCTGGAACTGGCCGGGCAGGGCGCGCTGATGCAATTGCTCGACCAGCGTCGCCGGGCGCTGGCGGCCGAGGGGCTGTTCGATGCGAGCCGCAAGCGGGCGCTGCCATTCGCGCCGAAAGTGATCGGCGTCGTCACCTCGCCGACCGGGGCCGTGATCCGCGACATATTGCACCGGCTGGAGGATCGCTGTCCCTGCCATGTCCTGGTCTGGCCGGTGGCGGTGCAGGGCGAGGGTGCGGCCGAGCAAGTCGCGGCGGCGGTGCGCGGCTTCGGGGCGTTGCCGGAAGGCGGCCCGACGCCGCGGCCCGACCTGATCATCGTCGCGCGCGGCGGCGGCTCGATCGAGGATTTGTGGGCGTTCAACGAGGAAGTGGTGGTGCGCGCGATGGCGGAATCGCCGATCCCGACCATCTCCGCCGTGGGCCACGAGACCGACACGACCCTATGCGATTTCGCCGCCGACATGCGCGCGCCCACGCCGACCGCGGCGGCCGAACTGGCGGTGCCGGTGCGTTCCGATTTGCTGGCGCAGATCAGGCAATTGGGGGCGAGCGCGGAACGCTGCGCGGTGCGGGCGCGGGACCGGTCGAACGAGCGGCTGGAGGCGCTGCTGCGACACTGGCCGGCGCGGGACGAATTGCTCGCGCCGCAGCAGCAAAAGCTGGACGATCTGGCGGAGCGGCTGCCGCGCAGTCTGCGGGGCAGGCTCGACCGGGCCCGGGCCGATCTGGGCCGGGCCGGCGGCGCGTTGCGGCCGGGCCTGCTGACGCAGCGGCTGGAACGCGCCAGGGAGCGATTGGCCAGTTTCGCGCGGATGCGGGAATTGGTCGATCCCAGCCGGCCGCTTTCGCTTGGCTTCGCGCGGGTGGAGGATCGCAACGGTCATACGCTGACCTCGTCCGGCGCGGCGCGGGCGGCGGGCAAGCTTAACCTGGTGTTCGCCGACGGCCCGCTGCCGGCCGCCGTCGAGGGCGCGCTTGAGCCGCCGCCTCGCAAGCGCCATAAACCCGGAACAGCCGAGCAGGGGAGCCTGCTCTGAGGAGTTCTGCCAGATGTTGATGTCCGCCAGCGGCCGCCCGGCCAAATTATTCTACATGCCGGGCACGTTCCGCGTCCTGTCCTCCGGCGATCATGTTGTGTGTGCGATCACGAAGACGGCGATCCCGCTGGGCGAGCTCAAATATTGGAGCGCCGAGCGGCAGGAAGCCTATGCCTCGGCCGAAGCGGTGATGAAGGCGGAAGGGCGGGAGTGATAGAGCTACTGGCCGTCGTCGCACTTGCCGGCTTCTCGCCCTCACAAGCGCAGCCGGGAGGCAGCCAACAGACGACCGAACGCTGTCCATTTACCGCAAGTCTGACGCCCGATACCGAACAGGGTGGGCTGCTCCGCGGATTTGCGGGCTGCGGCGCCGTCGTGCGGTTCAATGGGGTTCCCATCGCAGTGGGTTCGGACGGTCGGTTCATCGCAGGATTGGATCGAGACGCGCTGGCCGAGGCATTGTTGGAGTTCGTCCTCCGTGATGGTGAGACGGTGCCTCTGCCCGTCCGTGTCACCCCCCGGCGCTGGCGCCTCCAGCGCGTCAATGTCGCGCGCAGTCTGCCGCGCGAGGGCGACGCGTCCTGGACGCGGCGCGAGGCGGAGGTGCTGCGCTCCCAGGCGGCGCGGGAGCAGCGGACGGACGCGCAGGGCTGGCGGCAGGATTTCATCTGGCCCGCGCGCGGCCGGATCAGCGGGCGGTTCGGGTCGCAGCGTATCTATCGCGGCGAGCCGGGGAGCTATCATGGCGGCGTCGATGTCGCGGCCCCGACCGGGTCGCCGGTGGTCGCGCCGGCCGACGGCGTGGTGGTGCTGGCCGCGCCGGGCTTTAGCCTGGAAGGCAATCTGGTGATCGTCGATCACGGCTTCGGCCTGAGCAGCTCCTTCCTGCATCTGTCGCGGATCGACGTACGCGAAGGCCAGGCGATCCGGCAGGGCGAACGGATCGGCGCGGTCGGCGCCACCGGCCGCGCGACCGGGCCGCACCTCCATTGGGCGCTGACCTGGAATGGCGCGAAGCTCGATCCCGAGCGGGTCGTCCCGGCAATGGAATAGAGCATGGATCGGCTGGGGGCGGCGACACAGGCACGGCGAGAGGGGCGGTATGGCGACGCGGTGGCGCTGCTGAACGCGGCCCTCGCCGAGCGGCCCGATCACGGCCCGACCCTGAACGCGCTCGGCCTTACCTTGCTGGAAAGCGGCGACGCGGCGGGGGCGGTCGCGGCGCTCGAGCGGGCAGTCGCGACCGACCCGAAGGCGCCGCCGCTCTGGCTGAATCTGGCGGAAGCGCGGCGGCAGGCCGGGCGGGGTGCGGCCGAGATCGAAGCGCTCGACGGGGCGCTGGCGCTCGACCCCTATTTGCTGCCGGCCATGCTCAAGAAAGCGCAGGCGCAGGAGCGGCTGGGCGACCCGGCTGCGCTCGGCACATGGCGGAACCTGCTCGCCGCCTCACCCTCCAATGACGGCCTGCCGGAGCCGATCCAGGTGGCGCTCGATCATGGTCGCAAGCTGGTCGCGGCGGCGGATGCGCGGCAGGGCGCGGCGATCGATGCGAAGCTCGCGGTCGTGCTCGCCGCTTATCCGCCGAGGGAGCTCGTCCGGGCGCGCGGCTATGCCGATCAACTGGCCGGCCGGCGCAAAGTCTATGTGCAGCAGCCGACGGCCGGGCATTTTCCCTATTTGCCGGCCTTCGAATATTTCGACCGCGCGCTCTTTCCCTGGTTCGCCGAGCTGGAAGCCGCGACCGAGACGATCCGCAGCGAGTTGCAGCGGGTCTGGGCGGACGATGAGAAAGGCTTCCGGCCCTACGTGGCGTTCGACGCCACCCAGCCGGCCAATCAATGGGGCGAGCTCAACCACAGCCCGCGCTGGGGCGCCTGGTTCCTGTGGGAAAATGGCGTCCGGAATGAAGGTCATTGCGCGCGCTGCCCGGAAACCGCCGCCTTGCTCGACCGGCTGCCCTTGCTCGATCATCCGGGCAAGGGGCCGACGGTGATGTTCTCGGTGCTCGCGCCGCGGACGCGGATACCGCCGCATACCGGCAGCTCGAATGTGCGGACCACCATACACCTGCCCTTGGTGGTGCCGCCGGGTTGCGGCTTCCGGGTCGGCTCGGAGACGCGGGAGTGGAAGGCGGGAGAAGCCTGGGCGTTCGACGATACGATCGAGCATGAGGCGTGGAACGACAGCGCCGAACCGCGGGTCATCCTGATCCTCGACGCCTGGAACCCGCTGCTGACCGAGGCCGAGCGGGCGGTGGCGCGGGCGATCGGCTGAGTCAATTGCTCCGGCGGACCCGGATCGCGGTGTTGCGATTGATGTTCGCCAGGAACGAACCCATCGCCCCGCGGCGGATGCGGACAGTGTGACCGGCGCGCGGGTAGGAGCTGAGGGTGCGGTTGTCGATCTGCACCCAGCGCGCGCCGTCCTCGAGGGTGAAGGCCCATTTGCCATCCCCAAGCTCGGTGACGCTGCGGATCGTTCCGGTGATCTCGTTCATCGGATCGTCTTCGCCGCTACCGAAGACGTTGAGATCGGGCAGGGTCAGGCCGAACAGGGTGCGGCGGGTGTTGCGGACCTGCTGGCGATCCACCACGCGGATCTCGCTCGCCGCTTCCGCCGCGGCCATCGCCGCGACCTCGCGGTCGTAACAGGCGAGCCGTTCCTGCGGATCGGCGATCGTGCGGCATTGCACGGCGCGGTTGAACGCCTCGGGAGTCGCCGGCCGCGACGGCGCGGGCTGCGCGAGCGCCGGACCCGCGGCGATAAGAATCATGACAGCCGCCAACCGCTTCATCGCCGATACCCCTAAGCCATTTCGGAGAAAGCTTAGCCGCGTGGAGGCGCCGCACACAAGGCGGGGGACGAATGTGGCCATTTTACTACAATGGACGATAAAGATGGCGGCGGGGTGCTGCTGTGCGTTGCGCGGATTCCACGCCGCTCGCATAGGGGATGGTGGACGCAGCCCTGATTGGGCGTGCGCATGATATGCGGCCTTCGCGGGATGGTCGTGAAATGCAGAAGGGGATTATTTCTATGGCTTCCACTCTTCGTCGGCGCTTGCTGACTTCGACGCTCGTGATCGGCGCGGCCGGTTTCGCGTCTCCGGCCTGGGCGCAGCCCGGCAGCCAGGACACCGACGAGCCCAGCGTCACCACGACCGCTCAGACGGACCAGGGGAATGAGGGCGAGGTGATGACGGTCACCGGTTCGCGCATTCAGCGGCGCGATCTGACCTCGACCAGCCCGGTCACGGTGGTGGCCCAGGAGGAGTTCGTTCTCTCCGGCGCGACCAATGTCGAGCAGGTGATCAACACCTTGCCGCAGGTCGTCCCCGGCGCCACCAGCTTCTCGAACAATCCGGGCGGCGGCGTCGCCACCCTGAACCTGCGCGGCCTCGGCTCGCAGCGTAACCTCGTGCTGGTCAACGGCCGCCGCTACATCTTCTTCGATACGGGTCAGGTGGTCGATCTCAACACGATCCCGTCGTTCCTGGTCGGCAGCGTCGACATCGTCACCGGTGGCGCTTCGGCCGTTTACGGTTCTGATGCGCTCGCGGGCGTCGTCAACTTCAACCTGCGCACCGATCTCGACGGCATCATCGCGGGTGCGAATTACAATATCACCGGCGAAGGCGACGGCCGCCGCTACGGCGCCTATGTCGCCATGGGCACGGAATTTGCCGACAATCGCGGCAACATCGCGCTCTACGCCGAATATTCCAACCGCGGCTCGATCAGCCAGGGCAGCCGCGATTTCTCGCGCAACGCGCTTGGCGATGGCGCGACCAGTCTGATCCCGTTCGGCTCGGCGGGCGTGCCTGAAGGGCGCATCGTCGCGGTCGGCAGCGCGGCTGCTCCGGCGGCAACGATTGCCGCCGGCACCAACTATCTCGGCGGCGGCGCTTTCTTCGGCGCCCCCGGCCGGAGCACCCCTTACGTCGGCGCGAACAACTCTTACAATTACGCGCCCGCCAACTTCCTCATGGTCCCGCAGGAGCGCTGGACGCTCGGCGGTTACGGTGAATATGAAATCTCCGAGGGCATTACCGCCTTCGCGGAAGTCAATTTCATCAACAACCGCGTCGAGAACGAGCTTGCGGCGACCCCGCTGACGCAAAATGTCGACTTCAACGTCACGCAGCTCTGCACCAACGGCAGCCTCTCGGCGGCGGACTGCGCCCAGGTCCAAACGATCGCCGCGCGCCAGCAGGCCGCGCAAGCGGCGAGCCCCGGCGGCAACACCGCTTTTCCGGCCTTCAATGCCGGCACCGGTCAGTTCGGCGCGCTCGCGCCGGGCAATGTCCGCCTCCAGGTCAATTCGCGCTTCGTGCAGATCGCCAACCGCAACGTGTCGGACGATCGCAATGCGTTCCGCGTTCTGGCGGGCCTGAAGGGCAACATCACCGGGGATATCGGCTACGAGGCGTACTATATGTACTCCCGCACCCGGAACGCCTCGATCCAGGAAGGTAACGTTTCGCGCAGCGCCTTCACCCGGCTCGCCGGCAACGGCACCTGCAACCCGTTCGGTCTGAACCAGTATAGCGCCGCCTGCATCGCCGGCGTGTCGATCCTGGCCCAGAATACCGACATCTCGACCTTGCAGGTCGCTCAGGCCTCGATCAACGGCTCGCTCTTCCAGTTCGGTACGGCAAACGAGCCGGTCGCTTTCGCGGCGGGCGTCGAATGGCGCGAGATGGAAGGCCAGTTCATTCCGGACACGGCGCTTCAGTCGGGCGATGTCGTCGGCTTCAATGCCGGCCAGTCGACCGAAGGCAATTATAACGTCAAGGAAGTGTTCGCCGAGATCCGCGTTCCGGTCATCGAGGATAACTTCATCTACCGCCTCGAACTGAATGCGGCGGGCCGTTACTCCGATTATTCGCTCGTCAATGTCGGCGGCGTCGAAACCTATGCGGCCGGTGTTCGCCTCGCGCCGATCCGGGACATCGAATTCCGCGCTCAGTATCAGCGCGCGGTCCGCGCCCCGAACGTCGGCGAATTGTTCGGCGGTCAGTCGGTTGGCTTCCCGCCAGCGCAAGATCCGTGCGCGCAGCCCACTGTGTCTGCGGCCGCTCGCGCGGTCTGCATTGCGACGGGCGTCCCGGCCGGCAGCGTCGGTCAGGCGTTCCTCCAGCCGAACGCCCAGATCCAGGGCGCGTTCGGCGGCAATCCGAACCTGCAGGAGGAAGTTGCCGACACGTTCACCTACGGTGTCGTGCTTCGTCCAAGCTTCATCCCGCGGCTCAACATCACGATCGATTATTATGACATCGAGATCGAGAGCGCGATTGCGACGGCGGGCGGCGGCGTGGCCGGTATCCTGAACCTTTGCTACAATGTCATTCAGGACGCCAACAGCGCGGTCTGTCAGCTGATCAACCGCGATACGCAGGGCATCATTTCCGGTCCCCCGTTCGTGGTCAGCGCCGGCAATGCCAACCTCGCCTCGCTGGCGACGAGCGGTATCGACGTTCAGGTCGATTACAACATGCCGCTCAACTTCAGCCTGGCCGGCGCCGGCGACTCGCGGTTGAACTTCTTCTTCCTGCTGAACTATTCGGATGAGAATGATTTCACCCCGACAGCCGGCGTACCGCTCACCGTTGAGTGCGCGGGCCGCTTCGGCCTGAATTGCGGCAATCCGACGCCGGAGTGGAAATGGTCGAGCCGCCTGTCGTGGATCGACGGTCCGATCACCACCAGTGTTCGCTGGCGGCACCTGGGCGAGACTCGCGACGACGACGACACGACGGACTTCTTCGTCGAGACGATCGAGGCCTATGACCTGATCGACCTCGCGGTGGCGTTCAACGTGAGCGACAATCTGACCCTGAACATGGGCGTCAACAACGTCTTCGACACCCAGCCGCCGGTCATCGGCAGCAACCAGGAGCAGGCCAACACCTATCCGGGCGTGTTCGACGTGCTCGGCCGCGACTTCTTCGTCTCGGCTCAGTTCCGCTTCTAATCGGTTTACCGGTTGCACGCATGATGGGGCGGTGGACTTCGGTCCGCCGCCCTTTTCATTTGTGCGCGATTCACAATCGAAGCGGTGCGACGCAGGGGCGCTGCCGCGTTTCGATGAGACGCCTTCTCGAGCGCCGCCCCGCCTGCGATGAGCGGCTAGTTCTGGATCTTTCGCCCGTCGAGCAGCCAGGCGAAGGGGCGGGCGACGCCCTCTTCGAACAATGGTCGCGGAGCTGCGATCGCGACGCCCGCTTGCCCGAGCGCGCGGGACACATCGCCGATTTCTTGCTCGTCCCGTGCGGCCCGAAGCAGGCTGTCGATCCGTAAAATCTCGGCCCCTGCGCGCCCGGCAAGCGTGTCCAGGGTCGCGACCACTTCGCCGGCCTGTTGCCCGCGGCCGGTTTCCAGCGTTCGCCAGACCGCCTCCGCCAGTTCGTCAGCGCCGCTGCCGGGACCGTGGCGCAGTTGAGCCTCGCGGATTGCCGTGCGGAAAGCGGCCGGCGTCGGCAGGGGTGAAATGCGGCGGGCTAGGGCAAGCGTGCGAGCGCGGCCGAGCAAGTCGCGCTCCTCGATCAACCAAAGCAACGCGTCCCGCCGCGCGCGGTTGTGCGCGACGATCGGCCCGTCCCGGTGATGGACGATCATGCGCAGCATGCCGCCCTCCCGAAGGATTCGTCCGGCCTCCGCTGCGGCCGGAGCAATCTCGGCATATTCGAAGCCGAATTGGCTCACCACCGCGTCGAAGCTGTGACCCGGGAAGGGCAAATCCTCGGCGGCGACGCCGGCTTTCAGCCTGATCCCTTTGGTCGGCTTCGGCAGGACAGGCGCGTTGTCGACGCCGGTCAGTTCCAGATCGCGGCGCACCGCGAGGGCCTTGAGGACGGCGCCGTCGCCGGTGCCGATATCCAACACTTTGGCGCGCCGCTTCAACGCCGTCGAAAACTCGGACCAAATCCTGCGTTGGGCCGCTTCGACGCCATTGCGGGCGTTTGGCAGGCAAGCCGGCCGAACGCTCCCGGCACTCGTCCAGTAATCGGCCCAGGCCGCGCGTTCGGTCTCGTCACTCATCGCGCGACGACATCGAAGGCGACTGTCAGCCGCTCGCCGTCGCGAAAGGGCCGGGTGCCATGGAACAGGAAGCTTGGAAACAGAGCCAGGCGTCCTGGCCTGGGCTCGATACTGGCCAGCGGCTCCAGCGCGACGCCCAATTCGCGCGGTGGCCGGCCAAGCTCGAGCCAGCCGTCGCGACTATCCTCCCCGCCGATGGTCTCCGGCAGGCTGATGTAGCACGCCGAACTGAGCAGACCGCCGGGATGGATGTGATTGACGTGGAAGCCAGAAGCCGTGAGCCGGACCGACCAGGAACCCGCAATGGTGACGGGCGCATCGCGGTGGCGCAGCAGCGGATGGCCCAGATCGGCGGCGGGTAGTCCGGCCATATGGGCCGCGACCGCCGCGCTCAACGCGTCGTGCAGGCGCGCCAGTTCGGGCTCCTGCCGCCAGAACAGCCGGCCCCGCGTCTGGGTCCCGCCGCGCAGCGACTGGCCGATCGGATGCGCGCGCGTCCGGTGCAATCGCCGCAGCACCTCGGCCAGGCGGACCAATTCGTCGAGGTTCAGCCCCAGGTCGCGCGCCCCGACCAGGCCAGGCTGCCCGGAAAGCCAATCGGCGCGGGCGTCCCCGGTCAGCCGCCAGCCGAGCTCCAGCAGTCCCCACGCCCCGATGGAATCAGGCGCCACCGCCACCGCGTGCTCCAGCGCCGCAATCGCCGCTTCCGGCTCGCCCAGGCTATAATGTGCGCGACCGATCGTGATCAGCCGGTCCGCGCCGGCACCCCCGTCGCCGAGCAGCTTCAGTGCTTCTGCCGGCTCACCCGCTTCGACCAGATATTGCGCGCGCTGGGCATTGAGCGCGACGTCCCCGGCAGGCAGCGCCCCGACCGCTTCCCGCCAGCGCCCGGCGGCAGCCAGAGTCGCGGCGAGCGCAAGGGCGAGATCGCGATTGCCGGGCTGCTTCGCCGCCGCCTCGCGCATCGCCGCCGTGCAATCCCCGTCGCCTTGCTCGGCGCGGATTCGCGCCAGCAAAGCGTGGCCGTCGATCCAATCGGGCCGGATCGTGACCAGATTTTCGAGCATCGCCGTGACGTCGGTCCGCCCCCCGGCTTCGAGCGCCTCGGCATAGCCGTGGATCGTGCCCATATCGGCGGGATCGGCAGCGACGGCCCGCTGGAACCGGTCCGCCGCATCCTCCTCGCCGCGCTCCAGCGCAACCTGGGCGCGGCCTTTGAGCGCGGTCGGCAGGGTCGGCTGCAGGGCAATCGCGCGCTCATAAGCGCCGGCGGCTTCGCGGTGGCGCTCCAGCTCGCGCAGCACGGAGCCGCGCACCGAATGCGCGCGCGCGTCGCCCGGATGGGTGGCGCAAAGGGCTTCGAGCCCCGCCAGCGCCGCCTCAAGCCGACCCAGCTCGGCCAGCAGCAAAGCCCGGTTGAACGCCGCGTCGCGATAGCCGGGCTGCGCGTCGAGGGCGCGGTCGTACAGGGCCAGTGCCTTGTCCCGTTCCCCGGTCTGGCGAAGCAGATTGGCGAAATTGTTGAGCAATTGCGGATCGTTGGGGGCGACGGCGAGTACCTGCTCGAACGCGGCGCGGGCTTCGTCATTCCGGCCGGCCCGGCGCAGCGCGAGCGCGCGCAGATGGATCGCCGCCGGATCGCCCAGCCCGGCCAGCACGTTCAGCGCGGCGACCGTATCCCCGGCCGCAAGCGCCTGCTGGGCGGCGGCAATGCTCGTCGCCACCGCGCTCATTTGTTGCGGAACCAGCCGGTGATGGCAAAGCGCGCGTGCGGCGCGAAGGGCACCACGTAGCTCACGCCATGGCGCTGCGGCACGCGGAACAGGTTCAGCGCGTTGAAGCGCGGCCTGAAGCCCTGAACGATATCGCCCGCGTCATCGTAGAAATTCAGATAGCCGCCCCATTCCGGGCGCCAATCCTCCGCGCACAGATTGAGCACATAGGCGACACGCCAGCCCTCCGCGACGTGGCTGTCGTCGTGCGTCGCAAGGAAGTGATGGGGCGCGTAAAGCGTCGCCTGCGCGTCAGCCTTGATCAGGTCATTCATCCGGGTGACGTCCCGAACCAGCGCCATCAGCGGCTCGTCGTTGATCAGATCGACCACCGCTTCGTGCGGACCGCCGGGCGCCCAGCCCTGCAGATAGGCCCAGACCATCGGATATTGCGCGTAGAGGAAGCCATAGTCGCGGCCTTTCATCGCCGCGTAGAGCTTTTGCTGAATCTCGGCCTGCTGCGCCTTCGGCATCTGCTTCAGGTCGGGCTCGGGCACGTTGTGCGGCCCGTCCGCGCCCGCGTGCCAGGCCAGCCCCCATGGCGTCTGTCGGCTGACCATCAGGTGGAGGTTGCGTGCCGTTTCTTCCGTCAGGACATCGCGAATCTGCACCCGCCCGGTCTTCGCGAACGCGGCGGCAAGCGACCGGCGGTCCAGCTTCGGGTTGATATCCAGCAATCGGATCAGGCCGCTCATCGCCGCGCCACTTCCCACATTCGCTTGGGCCATTACAAGTGCGCGACGTGACGGACCGTGGCTTTGATTTTCGCTTGGGCGAGCATGATGCGGCGGCGCTGGCGCGTGCCTTCGCGGCGGACGGCTTTGTGCACATCCCGGCTTTCCTGGCCGGCGACACGGCCGAGCGGCTGCACGCGATGCTACGGGCGCGGCAGGACTGGCGGCAGGTGGTCACGAGCGAGAGCGGCGCGGTCGAACTCGACCGGGCGACGCGCGGGGCGATGGCGCCGGAGCAGCGACGGGCGCTGGACGACGCCGTCTATGCGCGGGCGCGCGCAGGCTTCCAATATCGCTTTGAGACGATCCGCGTGCCGGACGCGGCCGAAGCGCGGGCGGCGTCGGACGATCCGCTGGCGGCGCTGGCGCAATGGCTGTCGCAGGGCGAGGCGCGCGATTTCCTGCGCATCGTAACCGGTGCGGACGACATCGCTTTCGCCGACGCACAGGGGACCGCCTACAGCCCCGGCGATTTCCTCACCGGGCATGACGACAGTATCGAGGGCAAGGACCGGCGGGCCGCCTATGTGTTCGGCCTGACGCCCGTTTGGCGGATCGAATGGGGCGGCTTGCTGCTGTTTCACGGGCCCGACGGACATGTCGCACGCGGGCTGACCCCAGCCTTCAACGCCCTGAACCTGTTCGCTGTGCCGGCGATGCACAGCGTCAGCGAAGTGACCCGCGCCGCCGCCTATCGCCGCTATGCCGTGACCGGCTGGCTGCGCAGCAAGGCGTAGGCACAGCCGCAGGCGGGCTGCGTTCCTTCCGTCGAAATTAGACGGCGATTCATCGAACCAATCATCACGTGGCGTGTTACCGACATACATAGGTAACACGCTGAGTGAGTAGCTTTATGTCCTTGTTTCTGCCCGCCATTCTGTCCGATCCGCAATATCTGCCGCACGCGATCGACCCTGGCGGGAACAGCATCACTTTTTTGCCCACGACGCGTGAGCGGCTGAGGCGCCCCAGCTTCATCGATGGCCGTTCGGATTTCGCTACCGGCCCCGCCGTCAGCCTGCCCCTGGACGCAATGCTCGCCGAAGCCGGCGCCGCGCGGGCGGGGGAGGTGGACCGGATGATCTTCCACGTCTCCTTTTGCGGTTCGACCTTGCTTGCCCGGATGCTGGACGTGCCGGGC
>JBBSLM010000029.1:0-12529 GCA_038255245.1 Sphingomonadales bacterium | reverse complement strand
TAGCGGCCGATGCTGGCGGTGATCGGCTTGCCGCTTTCTGGATGGTCGCCGACCGTGCGCGGCAGCGACAGGAATTTCAGCGCGATCTCGAGGGTCGCTTCCGCCGCCGGCACGTCCTTGGGCAGCGAGGCGCGCCTGGCCTCCTTGCCCTCGCCACGCTGGAAATAGGGCCCGAACCGGCCCGAGCGGAGCGACACTTCGACATTGTTTTCATCGACACCCAGCACTTGCGGCCCGGTATCCTCGGCGGCCGCCTCCCCGCCCTGCGCGAAGCGGCGGGTGAATTTGCATTCCGGATAATTGGAGCAGGCGACGAACGCGCCGAAGCGGCCACCGCGCAGCCCCAACCGGCCTTCACCGCAGGCCGGGCAGAGCCGCGGGTCGGTGCCGTCGCCTTTGTCCGGGAACAGGAAGGGCGCGAGGAATTCGTCGAGCGCCGCGGTGATGTCCGACGGGAGCTTCTCCATCACCTCGGCGGTCTTCGGCTTGAAATCGCGCCAGAAGGCTTCGAGCACCTGTTGCCAATTCGCCCGGCCGCCGGAAATATCGTCCAGCTCGTCCTCGAGGCCTGCGGTGAAGTCGAAGCTCACATAGCGTTCGAAAAAGCGCTCCAGGAATGCCGTCAGCAGCCGTCCGCTTTCCTCCGGCCACAGCCGGTTCTTTTCCGCGCGGACGTAATTGCGGTCCTTAAGCGTCTGAATGACCGAGGCGTAGGTCGAGGGACGCCCGATGCCGAGCTCCTCCATCTTCTTGACCAGACTGGCTTCCGAATAACGCGGCGGCGGCTGGGTGAAATGCTGCTCCGCCGCGACCTTCTTCTTGTCCGGCGCATCGCCCTGCGCGAGCGCGGGCAGCTTCTTCTCGTCCTCGCTCTTCTCGTCGTCCGTGCCCTCTTCATAGAGGGCGAGAAAGCCGGCGAAGCGCACCACCTGGCCGGTCGCACGCAGGCCATGCTTGCCGCTCTCCTCGGCCAGTTCGACGGTGGTGCGCTCAAGCCGCGCCGATTCCATCTGGCTGGCCATCGCTCGCTTCCAGATCAATTCGTACAGCCGCGCCTGATCGCCCGAGCCGACATGATCGCGGCCGAAATCGGTCGGGCGGATCGCCTCGTGCGCTTCCTGCGCATTCTTCGCCTTGGTCTCGTAGACGCGCGGCTTGCCCGGCACATTGTGCGGCCCGAAGCGGTGCTCGATCGCGACGCGGGCGAGATGGATCGCCTCGGCGGCCATCTGCACGCCGTCGGTCCGCATGTAAGTGATGGCGCCGCTCTCATAGAGATCCTGCGCCACCCGCATCGATTGCGCCGGCGACAGGCCGAGCTTGCGCGAGGCCTCCTGCTGCAGGGTCGAGGTGGTGAAGGGCGCCGGCGGATTGCGCATGAACGGCTTGGTCTCGACCAAGGCGACGGTGAACGCGCCCGCCTCGACCGCCGCCTTCGCGCGCATCGCGGTGCCTTCGTCGCTGATCGTGAGGCGATCGATTTTCTCCCCGTCGAAGCGGACCAGCCGCGCGGCGAATTCGGTACCGTCAGCCGCCATCGTCGCGGTGACAGACCAATATTCCTGCGCCTTGAAGAGTTCGATCTCGCGCTCGCGGTCGACGACCAGACGCAGCGACACCGACTGCACGCGGCCGGCGGACTTGGCCCCCGGCAGCTTGCGCCAGAGCACGGGCGAAAGCGTAAAGCCGACCAGATAATCGAGCGCGCGGCGGGCGCGATAGGCGTCGATCAGATCCTCGTCGAGCGCGCGCGGTTTCGCCATCGCCTCGGTCACGGCGCTCTTGGTGATCGCGTTGAACGTCACCCGCTGCACGTCCTTGGGCAGCGCCTTCTTGTTGCGCAGGATTTCCTGCACGTGCCAGCTGATCGCCTCGCCCTCGCGATCGGGATCGGTGGCGAGGATCAAAGTCTCGGCCTTCTTCGCCTCATCGGCGATGGCGCGGACCTGCTTGGATTTGTCGGCGTAGGTCTCCCAGGTCATGGCAAAACCGTCGTCCGGATCGACCGAGCCATCCTTGGGCGGCAGATCGCGGACGTGGCCGTAGGAGGCCAGCACCCGGTAACCCGGGCCCAGATATTTCTCGATGGTTTTCGCCTTAGCAGGCGATTCGACGACGACGAGCTTCAACGGGGGACCCCTATACGTGTGTACGCGTACGAGGGTGACGAGCCGGGCGGCAGGTCGTCAAGTCGCGATCCTGACGCCGGGGTCAATCGACCCGGTCGAACAATTCCTCAGGCCGCGCAACTTGGATCTCCGTCTCGCCGTCGTAGCGCGTGTAGCCGAGCCGGGCGGCCGCGCCCGCCGTGTCGAGCGCCCCATCGGGATGGCAGATCGCGAAATATTGGTTGTGGATGAACGTGGTGGCGCCGGAGATCTGCGTCGGATCCAGCCGATAACCATCGAAACCGCCATCCGCGCTCGCGAAGAGAATGGCGGGATAGCGGGTCGAACAGAAAAAATAGGAGGTGTCGCTTTGCGGCGCCCATTGCACATCGGCCTCGCGCGGCCGACGCGGATAATTGCCGTCCGGGTGCATCGACTGGCCTTCGCGAGACACGACGCGCAGCAATGCACCCTTCTCGGTCTCGCGCACCATCTCGAAGCTCTGCACCTGGAACCAGGAACAGCCGCCCATGTGGCAGCGGCCTTCCCGGATCGGCCCGACGATCGGCTCACCAGTGGACGCGCTCTGCCCTTCCATCGTGGCACAGCCCGACACGGCGGCGGTGGCGGCGGCGAGAATGAGAGCGGAAACGGCGCGTCTGACGATCATGGATTATCCCCCTACACGAACGACGACCGGACGCGGAGGTGCCCCATGCCGAGTGTTCGACCGGCACTAAGCCCACAAAAGTGCGGATGAAAAGCGGGAAACTCAGGCGAGCGCGCGGCCTGCCTGGCCACCAACTTGCCGCTCGACCGCTCGTCGCACCCCAGCGATCGCGAGCATGGCGGACCCACATTTCATCCGAAAGGGATCAGACTGCGCTCGATTCGCGCACTGGGAATGATAAGCCTGATCATTGTTAAGACCGGGTTGGGAAAGGACGTGGCAATGACCAAGACCTTGGATGCTCCTGCTCTTCGTCAGCAGATGGACAAGCTCGATACCGAACGCTCGAAGGTAAAGTCGCAACTCGACCGGAGCCGCCTGCTGACTGCCACAGGCAGCGTGATCGACACGATTACTTCCCCGGAATTTATCGAGAAAATGCAGAAGGCACGCGAAGCCGCGGGCCAGGACGATGGTCTGGACACCGTCTCCAAGCTCTTGAGCCTGGAGGGACTGCGCCGCGCAGGCGCGGAGATCCCGGACGATTTCCGGCTCACCAGCCGCGTGTTCGAAGACAAGATCGCCGGCGTCCGGCTCGAGGTCCGCCCGAAGATCGTCGGCCCGATCGACGGCACGCTCAGCTGGGGCGCATGCGCCGGCGCGGGCGGCCTTACGTTTTGCGGCTGCGGCGGGTTTTCGACCTGAGCGCGGGCCGCGCCGTATCCCATTTTTCTCGACGCATGCTTTGCACAGGAGGGGTCATGCTGTTCCTGGACGATTCAAACTATCCCGGCCTCGACTATGGTCGCGCGGAGCTGTCCGCGGCGATGCGCCGCACCTACGACGACATTATCGACTTCGTGACCAGCCCGGCCTTCCGCGCGGTCATTGAGGAAATGGGCGCGCTGGGTGCGGAGCAGCGGCCCCTGTTCGTGGCCGATGTGCTGATGGATGCCACTGCCCTGGCGGCGCGCGGCGTTGTCGCGCCGGAAGGCATCCTGATCCAGCGGTCCGCATTCGGGGATCGCCGGCCCACTTTGTTCGCGGTGAAAAAATTCCTCCCCGCCAAATATTCGAATGTGTGGCAGAACATGAACATCACGTTCGACAATCAGTTTCTGGACGAATCCGTCTCCCGCGCGCCGGAGCAATGCTGGCGCGCGCCGCTGGTGCCGGCCGTGCAAGCGGCAGCCATGGCCGAGGGCGCCGATCTGGAAAGCCTGTAGCGCGCTTCGGCAGGGTCCGTTGGAGCGGATCAGATCAGGCTGACCCGCCCGCCGGCATGGCGTTCCAGCCGGCCGGCCAGTTCCAGCTCCAGCAAGACCGTCTGCACGATCGCGGGGGCAAAGCCGCTCTGGCGGATCAGCTCGTCAACCGGCACCGCGACCGGACCGAGCAGATCGACGACGATGGTGCGCTCCGCATCGTCGGCGTCGGGCGGGACCGGGTCGCTCGCAAAACCATCTCGCCTGGCGGAGACCGCGCCGGGATGGATCGGCGCGAGCGCCTCCAGCACATCGTCGGCAGTTTGCACAAGCGTCGCGCCGTCGCGGATCAGCAGATTGCAGCCCTGCGCGCGCGGATCGAGCGGCGAGCCGGGCACGGCCATCACCTCGCGGCCCTGCTCCGCCGCCAGCCGCGCGGTGATCAGCGAGCCGGATTTGGGCGCGGCCTCGACCACCACTGTCCCGGCCGCCAACCCGGCGATGATGCGGTTGCGATAGGGGAAATGGCGGGCGCGCGGCTCGGTCCCCGGCGGCTGCTCGGCGATCAGCAGGCCCTGCGCGGCCACGGCGGCCTGCCGGTCCGCATTTTCGGGCGGATAGACCACATCGATGCCGCCCGCGATCACGCCGATCGTACCGGTGGCGAGTGCGCCGTCATGCGCGGCGCTGTCGATGCCGCGCGCCAGCCCCGACACGATCACGGCCTCGCGTCCGCCCAGTTCCTGGGCCAGCAGCCGGGCGAAGCGGCAGGCGGCGGCCGAGGCATTGCGCGCGCCGACCATCGCCACGCACTGGCGCTTCAACAGGCTGGTATCGCCCTTGACAATCAGCGCCGGGGGCGCGGATTCCAGCTCGGCGAGCAAGGCCGGATAATCGCCGTCGCCGCGGAACAGATAGGTCGCGCCGAAGCGCGCGACCTGCGCCATTTCCCGCTCCACCTGCGCCCGCTCAGCCAGGCGCGGCGCCCGGCCGCCGCCGCGCGCCGCCAGATCAGGAATGGCCGCCAGCGCGCGTTCCGCCGAGCCGAAGCGGGCGATCAGGTGGGCATAAGTGATCGGCCCGATATTGTCCGAACGGATCAGCCGCAGCCGATGCACCGCGTCGGCCGGCAGGCTCATTCCCGATCGAGCTCCGCCTGCACCTGCTTCGCCCCGATCCTCGGCTCTGTGCCAGCGATCAGCCGCTGGAAATTGCCGCGATGCTGCCAGGCGATCAGCGCAGCCACAAAGACGAACAGGACGGCCAGGTCGAGCTCATTCAGAAAGTAAGCGAAGATCGGCGTCATGGTCACCGCCGCGAGCGCGCCGACCGACGAATAACGCGTCATGAAGGCGAGACTGACCCACACCAAAGCTGCCAATATCCCGAGCGGCCACCACATCGCGAAGGCGAGTCCGAAAAAGGTCGCTACCCCCTTGCCCCCCTTGAAGCCCAGCCAGACCGGATAGCAGTGGCCAATGAGCACTGCCAAGGCAGCGACATCATCGAGCCATCTGGGCTGGGGGAAGAGCCAGCGCACCAGCAACACCGCCGCAATGCCCTTCCCTGCGTCCAGCAGCAAAGTCGCAGCCGCGAGGCGCTTGTTGCCGGTGCGCAGCACATTGGTCGCGCCGATATTGCCGGAGCCGATTTCGCGCACATCGCCCAGCCCGGCCGAGCGGGTCAGCAGCAGGCCGAACGGGATGGAGCCGAGCAAATAGGCAAGCAGCGCCACGATCGCGGCGAGTGCATATGGCGATTCCAGGAGCCCCATTCAGGTGATCCTAGCTCCCTTGTCATTCCCGCGAAAGCGGGAACCCAGGCCAGCGCGTGCTGGGTCCCCGCTTTCGCGGGGATGACAAATTGAGGCATGGGGCATTACGGGTCCTACGTGACCCGCCCCATTCTCATCTTCGATTCCGGCGTCGGCGGCCTGTCCGTGGCCGGGGCGATCCGTGCGCTGCTGCCGAACGCGCCACTCGTCTATGCCGCCGACAGCGCCGGCTTTCCCTACGGTACCAAATCGCCCGAACTGATCGCGGCGCGCGTCCCGGCCCTGCTCGGCCGCCTCGCCGAACGCCACGATCCGGCGCTGATCGTGATGGCCTGCAACACCGCCTCCACGATCGCGCTCGATGCGGTGCGCGCCGCGCTCGATCTGCCCATCGTCGGCACCGTCCCCGCGATCAAGCCCGCCGCCGCGCTGTCGAAGACCCGCGCCCTCGCCGTGCTCGGCACCGACGCCACGGTCGCGCAGCGTTATGTCGATAATCTGGCGGCCCGGTTCGCCGCCGATTGCCTCGTCGTCCGCCACGGCTCCGCCGAACTGGTCGATCTCGCCGAAGCCAAATTGCGGGGAGAGATGATCCCGGCCGAGCGCTACGCCGCGATCATGGCCGCGATGCTCGCCCGGCCGGGCGGCGAACGAGTCGATACAATCGTGCTCGCCTGCACCCATTTCCCGCTCGTCCAGAACGAACTCGCCGCCGCCGCGGCGCGCCCGCTGATGTTCGTGGACGGCAAGGAAGGCATCGCCCGCCGCGTCGCACATTTGACCCGCGACGCAACCTGGCCGGCGCAGGCGCGCGAGGGCGTCGCCGTCTTCACCGGCCCGTTCGACGAAGCCCTCCGCCCCGCCCTCGCCCGCTACGGCCTGACGCGGATCGAAACGCTCTGAACCGTCCCCGCCAATTGAGAATCGTTCTCACTCGCCTTCCGCGATACACATCCGCTAAAGGAGCGTCGGGGACTAGGGACCAGCCACTTTGGATTATCAGCGCATCTTCGCGGACGCGATCGACCGCCTTCACACCGAGGGCCGCTACCGCGTGTTCATCGACATATTGCGCAACAAGGGTGCATTCCCGAACGCGCGCTGCTTCGCCGGGCATAATGGCCCGAAGCCGATCACCGTCTGGTGCTCCAACGATTACCTGGCGATGGGCCAGCACCCGAAGGTGATCGCGGCGATGGAGGAAGCGCTCCACGATGTCGGCGCGGGCTCCGGCGGCACCCGCAACATCTCCGGCAACAGCCATTATCATATCGAGCTTGAGGCCGAACTCGCCGATCTGCACGGCAAGGACGCGGCCCTGCTTTTCACCTCGGGCTATGTCTCGAACGAAGCGACGCTCTCGACGCTGGCGAAACTGCTTCCGGGCTGCATCATCTTCTCCGACGCGCTCAACCACGCCTCGATGATCGCCGGCATCAAGAATAGTGGCTGCGAGAAGCAGGTCTTCCGCCACAATGATCTCGAGCATCTCGAGGAATTGCTCGCGGCCGCGCCCGAGGATGCGCCCAAGCTGATCGCGTTCGAAAGCGTTTATTCGATGGACGGCGACGTCGCGCCCATTGCGGCGATCTGCGACCTGGCCGAGAAATATGGCGCCCTCACCTATCTCGACGAAGTCCATGCGGTCGGCATGTACGGCCCGCGCGGCGGCGGCATTTCCGAGCGCGACGACGTCGCCCGCCGGATCGACATTATCGAAGGGACTTTGGGCAAGGCGTTCGGCGTGATGGGCGGCTATATCGCCACCGATCGCAACATCATCGACGTGATCCGCAGCTATGCCCCGGGCTTCATCTTCACCACCAGCCTGTCGCCGGTGCTGGTCGCCGGCGCGCTCGCCAGCGTCCGCCATCTGAAGTCTTCCAGCGCCGAGCGCGAGGGCCAGCAGGCCTCCGCCGCGACGCTGAAGGCGATTTTCCGCGACGCCGGCCTGCCGGTGATGGCGTCGGAAACGCACATCGTCCCGCTGATGGTCGGCGATCCGGTGATGGCCAAGCGGATCAGCGACATCCTGCTCGCCGAATATGGCGTCTACGTGCAGCCGATCAATTACCCGACCGTGCCGCGCGGCACCGAGCGGCTGCGCTTCACCCCCGGCCCCGCCCATGATGAGGCGATGATGCGCGAGCTCGCCAAAGCGCTGGTCGAGATCTGGGACCGCCTGGAGCTGCGGCAGGCGGCTTGACCGCAATAGGCGGTGGTCATTGCGCTACGCCTCTACTAGGGGGTGTGGCCTGTCATCATCGGGAGCTTTCAAGTGAGCGAGCGTATCGCCATCGCTTCGGATCATGCCGCGTTCGAACTGAAGGTGGCGTTGGTCGAGCATCTTCGTAGCGGCGGGCATGAGGTGATCGACCTCGGTCCGCCGACCGTCGATTCCGTCGATTACCCCCTGTTTGGCTACAAATTGGCGGACGCCATCGCCTCCGGCGCCGCCGACAAGGGCGTCGCGCTGTGCGGCTCCGGCATCGGCATTTCGATCGCCGTCAACCGCAACCCGGCCTGCCGCTGCGCCCGCGTCGACGAGCCGCTCTCCGCCGCCCTCGCCCGCCAGCATAATGACGCCAACGTCATCGCCATGGGCGCGCGCCTCGTCGGTCCCGAAATGGCCAAGGCCTGCGTGGACGCCTTCCTCACCACCGAATTTCTCGGCGACCGCCACCAGCGCCGCGTCGACCAGCTTTCGAACCCCAAGGACCCGCGATGAGCCAAGGCTTCTTTTCTGACGATGTGGCGACCGCCGACCCCGACGTCGCCGCCGCGCTTGCCGCCGAGCTGGACCGCGAGCGCTACCAGATCGAGCTGATCGCGTCGGAGAATATCGTCTCCAAGGCAGTGCTCGAGGCGCAAGGCTCGGTCCTCACCAACAAATATGCGGAAGGCTATCCTGGCCGGCGCTACTATCAGGGCTGCGCGCCGTCCGACTCCGTCGAGACGCTGGCGATCGAGCGGGCGAAGCAATTGTTCGGCTGCGGCTTCGTCAACGTGCAGCCGCATTCGGGCGCGCAGGCCAATGGCGCGGTGATGCTGGCGCTGACCAGGCCCGGCGACACGATCCTGGGCATGAGCCTCGACGCGGGGGGCCACCTCACCCACGGCGCGAAGCCCGCGATGAGCGGCAAATGGTTCAACGCCATCCAGTACGGCGTCCGCCGCGACGACGATCTGATCGATTTCGATCAGGTCGAGGCGTTGGCCAGGGAGCACAAACCCACCCTGATCATCGCTGGCGGCTCGGCTTACCCCCGCCACATCGATTTCGCCCGCTTCCGCGCCATCGCGGACGGGGTGGGCGCGACCTTCATGGTGGACATGGCCCATTTCGCCGGCCTGGTCGCGGCGGGCGAGCACCCCTCCCCGTTCGGCCACGCCCACGTCGTCACCACCACCACCCACAAGACCCTGCGTGGTCCGCGCGGCGGCATGGTGCTGACCGACGACGAGGCCATCGCCAAGAAGATCAATTCGGCCGTCTTCCCCGGTCTGCAGGGCGGCCCGCTGATGCACGTCATCGCGGCCAAAGCGGTCGCGTTCGGCGAGGCGCTGCGCCCCGACTTCAAGACCTACGCCAAGGCGGTGATCGCCAATGCGCAGGCGCTAGCCGGCCGCCTGAAGGAACGCGGCGCGGATCTCGTCGCGGGCGGCACGGACACGCATCTCGCGCTGGTCGACCTGCGCCCGCTCGGCCTGACCGGCAAGGAAGCGGACGAGGCGCTGGAGCGCGCCGCGATCACCTGCAACAAGAATGGCATTCCGTTCGATCCCTTGCCCCCGGTCAAGACCAGCGGCATCCGCGTCGGCTCCCCCGCCGGCACCACGCGAGGCTTCGGCACGCAGGAATTCCGCGACATTGCCGACATGATCGCCGACGTGCTCGACGGGCTGAAAGCGAATGGCGAAGAGGGCAATGCTGCCATCGAGGCCGACGTCAAGGCCCGCGTCCGTGCCCTGTGCGAGCGCTTCCCCATCTACCCGGAGCTTTGATTGCGCTGCCCATTCTGCGCCCATGAAGACAGCCAGGTGAAGGACAGCCGTCCCACCGAGGACGGCTCCGCCATTCGCCGCCGGCGCCAGTGCGAGGATTGCGGCGCGCGCTTCACCACCTTCGAACGCGCCCAGTTGCGTGAGCTCATTGTCACAAAGTCAGGCGGCCGCCGCGAACCGTTCGAGCGCGCCAAGCTGGAAAAATCGCTGGAACTCGCCTGCCGCAAGCGCCCCGTTCCGCCCGAGCGGATCGAGCGGCTGGTCAGTTCGGTCCAGCGCCAGCTCGAAACCGGCGGCGACAGCGAAGTGACCACGCAGCGCATTGGCGAGCTGGTGATGGAGGGTCTGAAGGCCCTCGACCCGGTCGCCTACATCCGCTTCGCCAGCGTCTACAAGGAGTTCAGCGAAGCCCGCGACTTCGAGGAATTCGCCGGGCGGGTACACAAGGCGGCGAAGCGGGCGTCCAAGGACGATCTGTCGCTGCCGTTTCCCGAGGGCGGGAAGTGATAGCCCCCGCCATCATCCTCGTCCGCCCCCAGCTCGGCGAGAATATCGGCAAGGCGGCCCGTGCCATGCTGAATTTCGGGCTCACCGATTTGCGCCTGGTCAATCCCCGCGACGGCTGGCCGAACCCGGGCGCCGGCCCCGCCGCATCGGGCGCCGACATCGTGCTGGAACGCGCGCAGGTGTTCGACAGCGTCGCCGACGCCGTCGCCGACATTCCGAACATCTTCGCCACCACCGTGCGCAAGCGCGAACTCGTCCTTCCGGTCGTCACCCCCGAACAGGCCGCGCGCCAGATGCACGAACATAGCGGCCGCTCCGCCATCCTGTTCGGCGCCGAACGCTCCGGCCTGGAAACGGAGGAAGCGGCGCTCGCGCAGGCTATTCTCACCGTGCCGATCAACCCACAATTCCGCTCGCTGAATCTGGCGCAGGCGGTGATCCTCGTCGCCTATGAATGGTCGAAGCATCAGCCACTCGTCATGCCGACCGTGGGCGACGAAGCCGAGCCACGCGCGCCCCACGGGCAGCTCGAAGGGCTGATCGGCCAGCTGGACGAGGCCCTGACCGCCTCGGGCTATTTCTATCCGCCCGACCGCACGCCCGCGACCAAGCACACCATCCGCACGATCCTGACCAAGCCCGACTGGTCGGTCCGCGAGATCCAGGCGCTGCGCGGAATCATCCGGACCATCACCAATCCGCGTCAGCGCGGGAAGCGCCAAGGTTGACTTTTCCGCCGCTCCCCGCCAAACGCCCGCCTTCGCAATTGGCCCCGCACCCCTGGTGAAGCGGTGGCCCTGCCCTCCGGACACAGTTCAGAGACGTAGCGCGGTCCCAGGGCACGTGAGCGAACGCAATTGGAGTAAAGACATGTCTAAGCGCTCAAGCGCCAAGTATAAGCTCGACCGCCGCATGGGCGAAAACGTCTTCGGTCGCCCGAAGTCGCCAGTGAACAAGCGCGAATATGGCCCCGGCCAGCACGGCCAGCGCCGCAAGAGCAAGGTTTCCGACTACGGCATTCAGCTGCGCGCCAAGCAGAAGCTGAAGGGCTATTATGGCGACGTGACCGAGAAGCAGTTCAAGGCCACCTACAAGGCCGCGAGCAGCATGAAGGGCGACACCGGCCAGAACCTCGTCGGCCTGATGGAGCGCCGCCTCGACGCGGTCGTCTATCGTGCCAAGTTCGCGCCGACCATCTGGGCCGCGCGTCAGATCGTCAATCACGGCCACATCCGCGTGAACGGCAAGAAGCTGAACATCGCTTCGGCCAAGGTCAATGTCGGCGACGTCGTCGAGCTGGGCCCCAAGGCGCAGGAAATGGCTTTGGTGCTCGAGGCGCAGAGCCTCGCCGAGCGCGATATCCCGGAATATATCGTCCAGGACGGCACCACGAAGATCACCTTCAACCGCGTGCCCACGCTGGACGAAGTGCCCTATCCGGTCCGCATGGAACCGAATCTGGTCGTCGAGTTCTACTCGCGCTAGGCTCCGGCCAGCATCGAACAAACAAGGGCGGTCCCGCGGGGCCGCCCTTTTTGTTTCAGCGGATGCCGAGCGAGGCGCGCAGGAAGGCGTCGGTCCGCCGGAGCATATCGGCGCGGGCCGCCGAATCCTCGAGCTGGTGGTCGAGGCCGCGATACACGATCAACTCCGATCGCCCGCCGACATCGCGCAGTTTCGCATCCATCTGCGTGGAATGGCGGACGGCGACACTGGCGTCGGTATCGCCATGAAACAGCAGGACGGGTGCGCGGATCGATCGCGCCCGGTTTGACGGCGATCCTTCGCGGACATGCGGGCCGGTGCCGATGAATTCGCGCATCATGCGGAAATCGGACCAGCCACGCGCTTCCTCACGCAGATATTCCAGATCGGTCACCGGCGCGATCGCCACCACCGCCTTGAACAGATCGGGCGTGACCGCCGCGGCCTGCAGCGCCGCATAGCCGCCATAGGACCAGCCGAGGATCGACAGCTTGGCGGGATCGGCGCCCTGCGCCACCAGCCAGCGGCCAGCGTCGCTCACATCCCCGACCGCCACCGGCCAGGAACGGAAGCCATTCTCCTGGAACCAGACGTCGCCATAACCGCCGCCGCCGCGAAAATTGGGCTGCAGCACCGCGAAGCCGCGATGGGCGAGATATTGCGCGAACCAGTCGAAGCCCCATTCGTCGCGCGCATCCGGCCCGCCATGCGGCATGACGATCGCGGGCAGGCCGCGCGCGTCGCTCGCGCCGGGTGGCAGGGTCAGATAGCCGGG
>JBBSLM010000028.1:0-12823 GCA_038255245.1 Sphingomonadales bacterium | reverse complement strand
TCGACGATGATCTTGCGGCCGGTCACGCCCGCATCGCCGTCCGGCCCGCCAATTTCGAAGCGACCGGTCGGGTTGACGTGGATCTTGGTTTCGTCGGTGATGAAGCCATCGGGCAGCACGTCACGAAACACGCCCATCACATAATTGCGCAGGGTCGCATATTTCTCCGCGTCGCCGCCGCGCTCGCCATCGCGCTCCCACGGCTCGCAATAATCGACCGCATGCTGCGTGGAGACGACCAGAGCCGTGGCCCGCACCGGCACCTCATTTTCATAAGCCAGGGTCACCTGGCTCTTGGCATCGGGCTCCAGAAACGGCGCGGTGCCGTCGTGGCGATCCTGCGCCATCCGCTCCAGGATCTTGTGCGAATAATAGAGCGTCGCGGGCATGAAGGCGGGCGTTTCGTCGGTCGCATAGCCGAACATGATGCCCTGATCGCCGGCGCCTTCGTCCTTGTTGCCGCTGGCGTCGACGCCCTGCGCGATGTGGGCGGATTGCGGGTGGAGATGATTCTCGAACACCAGATTCTGCCAGTGGAAGCCGTCCTGCTCGTAGCCGATCCGCTTCACCGTCTCGCGGACCACGCGCTGGATTTCCTCCTGCGCGCCGGGCGCCCAATTGCCGTCGGTATCGATCATGCCGCGGCCGCGCACTTCGCCGGCCAGGACGACGCGATTGGTGGTCGTCAGCGTTTCGCAGGCGACGCGCGCTTCCGGATCCTTGCCGATGAACAGATCGACCACCGCGTCGGAAATCTGATCGGCGACCTTGTCCGGATGGCCTTCGGAAACCGATTCGGACGTGAAGATGTAATTGCTGCGCATCGCTGGAAATCGCCTTTCGAACGAAATCTGTTGAGATTTTCGGATATAAGGAAGTCTTTATGTGTGCGGCTCGTTAGCCCGCTTGGGACTGGATTTCAATCGTCCGGTGAAGGCCGCAGCGACGATCAGCAGTGCAGCGAACACGAACGCCAGCCAGTTCCCGAATTGCGCGAACAGAGTCGGCGGCGCGGCCGGCGGCACCTGGGCGTCGATCGCGCCATATTCATGCGACGGCACGGCTTCGACCACAGCGCCGCGCGCATCGATGATCCCCGACACGCCGGTCGGCGTCGCGCGCAGCACCGGCAGCCCCTCCTCGATCGCCCGCAATCGAGCCTGGGCGAAATGCTGCGGCGGACCCCACCAGCCGAACCAGGCGTCGTTGGAGGGATTGAAGATGAAGTCCGGCCGGTTGGTACGGTCGGCGACATGGCCCGAGAAGACGATCTCGTAGCAGATCTGCATGCCGACCCGGCCGAAGCCCGGCAGGTCGATGCTCCGCGGCCCCGGTCCTTCCCAGAAATCGATGTCGCCCGGCACCACCCGCGCCAGCCCCAGCGGTTCGAGCAGCGACCGGAACGGCAGATATTCGCCGAACGGCACCAGATGCGCCTTGTCGTAGCGGGCGACGAGTCGCCCCGCATGATCGACCACGTGCACGCTGTTGCGCGCGCCCACCGCCCGCAGGCCGCCTTCGCGCTCCAGCTTGGTGCCGCCGGTCAGCAGCAGATCGCCCGGCCGGATCCAGCTGCCGATCTCCTCGGCCTCCCACGGCTCCTCGTCGAGCATGAAAGGCACGCCATCCTCGGGCCAGAGCAGCAGGGTCGGCCCGCCGGTCAGCGTCACGCCGGATTCTTCGAAGCGCTCGAGTTGAGGCCCGTAGCCGACGCTATGCTTCACATCCTGGCTGATATTTGGCTGCACCAGCCGCACCTTCGCGCCCGGTGGCCCATCGGGCGCGGGCGTCGCGACGAACGCGATGCCCACCATAAGCACCACACCCGCCGCCAGCACGCCGCTGCGCAGCCAATCGCGCCGCGCCAGCAGATAGGCAATCCCGCCGCCCAATGCCGCCAGTCCGCCAAGCGCGTAGGTTCCCGCCAGCGCCGCAAACAACGCCGCCGGGGTCAGCAGCAGCGACACACCGAGCGGGTTCCACGGAAAGCCGGTCATCAAGGTGCCGCGCAGGAATTCCGTCACCACCCAGGCGGCGGCGAAGAGCAGCACGAGACGAAGCCGGTCCCCGCCCGACCAGCGCCAGGCCAGTCCCGCAGACACCGCCGGGAAAAGCGCGAGATAGAGCGACAGCACGACCACGCCGATCCAGCCGACCCAGGCCGGCATGTTCGCCTGGTAAGTGAAGGCGGTCGCGATCCAGTTCAGCCCCAGCGCGAACTGGCCGAAGCCGAACCACCAGCCACGCGCCAGCGCCGTGCGCAGCCGCGGCGCCCGCTCGACCGCGAACAGCAGGAAGGCCACGCCCGCCAGCGTCAGGGGCCACAAATCGAGGGGGGCGAAGCCGCAGGCGCTGATGAGCCCCGCGGCCAGGCAAGCCAGAAGCCAAAGCATGTCGCCGGGCGGTATGGTTTGCTCGCGGACCGCTGGCAATGGGCTGAATGCACAGCCGGACGCGCTGGTTGATCGGCGACGCCGGGCATGGCACCAGTCGGAGCGCTTTGTGGAAGCTTGTCCTTTACGATCTGACGATCCTGCGGCGGAGCGCGCGCGCCGCTTTCGCCCGCAAGCGCGACCTGCTCCTGCTGCTTGTGGTTGTGCCGCTGCTGCTGGCACTGGTCGTTCGCTATGCCGGCGAGGCATCTGTAGCCGTTGGCCAACTTCATATCGGCGTGCAGATCACGATCGCGGCGGTCCTCGCCCTGATCGTCAACGCCGCCGTCGGCCGTCGCCTCGCCCATTTGGGGCAAGAAAGCGTGGTTGCCCGCTACGCGCTCCGGCCCGAAGCCGCGGCGCTCTACGCAGGCTGCTGGAATCTTCTCCCGATCGGGATCCTGGCTGGCCTGATGGTCGCGTCGTCGCCACCGCTGACCGTCGGCGCGGTCCTGTTGGCCTATCTCGCTGGAGGCGCCAGCGCCGCCGTTCAGACATCGGCGATGGATCGTCTTCGGGCGTGGGCATTCCGGCCGGGCCACATTGCAATGCCAATCCACGCCACGACGCTCCGCGGCGTCTCACGACGGCAACGGGCGATCGCCCTGCTGGTCCGGCGAAGCGGCTTGTTCGGCCCGAGCCTCTCCGCCAATCTGCTCGGGCTCGGCGTCATCGGCGCGATGATCGGCGGCTTGCATCTTGCCCTGGCCTCGCACCTGCCGGGCCCTGCGCCCGTGGCCGTTGCCGGAGTGCTTATCCTGCTTCTCTTGCTCGCAAGCCTGCGCGCGCATCCGTCGCTGCTGCGCTATCTGACCTATCTGGGCCTTGAGCCCACCTTGCCGGCGGCCGTCGCCTCGGCTCTGGCCGCGGCCCTGCTCGGCGGCGTGCTTGCGGTCTCGATCCCCGCGGCGTTCGCCAGCCCCTTCGCGATCTTGGCCGCCGCCGCGACTTTGCTCCTTCTGTTCCTCGCGGTCGCTTTGCTCAGGACGCTGCATTTCGCGAGCAAGCCCCGCCAGAGCGCGGAGATCGCCGTGCAGGTGGAAATCGCCGCCTTCGCTCTGGTCGGCTATCTCGCCCCGCCTTTGGCGCCAGCGATACTGATCGTGCGGATCTGGCTGCTGGCGAGAGAGGCGCGCGCGCTGCGATCCCTCGTGCCATGACCCTGAGGCTGGAGATCGAACGGCTGCAGGTCGATCGCGGCGGCATACCGGTCGTGGTCGATGTCGGCTTTGCCAATCGTCGCGCCGGATGGATCGGCCTGGTCGGGGCGAACGGGTCGGGCAAGACGACCCTTTTGCGTGCGATCGCCGGACGCTTGCCGATCCGTTCGGGCCGGATCGTGATCGGCGATGCCGACCTCAGCGCCGATCGCGCGCGCCGGGCGGGGCTGATCGGGTTCGCGATCGACAATGCGATGTTGCCCGCCGATCTCACGCCGCGCGAGCTTTTCGCTGTGTCCGCGGAGGCCGAAAACGCGATCGACGATCCGGCGCTGGCACAACTGCGCGCCGCGCTCAACTTTGACAGCTTCATCGACCGCAAATGTGGCGCGCTTTCGGCCGGCATGGGCCAACGCGTCGCCTTGTTCGCCGCTTTCCTCGACCAGCCCGGGATCGTCATCCTGGACGAGCCGTTCAATTGGCTCGATCCGTTGACCGCGTTCGACACGAAACATGCGCTGCGCGATCTGGTCCAATCGCAGGGCCTGACCCTGATCACCGCTTTGCACGATATCTCGACGCTCACCGCTTTCTGCAATCGGGGAATGTTGATGTCCGCGGGCGGGGTCGCGTTGACGCTGGAGGAAAATGATCTTCGCGCCGGGCTGGCCGACCCGGTGGGCTTCGAGGCCCGGATGGTGGCTCAGTTGCGGAACAGCGCCTAGGATCAAGGGAGAGACATTGACCCTGCACGCCCGCCACGGCTAGGCGCGCGCATCCCTTTCAGGAGCGGAATATTGACTGAGCCCACCATCGACGTGCTCGCCATCGGCAATGCGATCATCGACGTGATCGCCGATACCGACGAGGCCTTTCTTGCCGCGGAGGGCATGCGCCCCGGCTCCATGCGCCTGATCGACGCGGAGCGCGCGGTCGAGCTTTACGGCCGGATGAATCCCGGCCGGGAGATTTCCGGCGGCGCGGCGGCGAATACGCTCGCGGGGCTCGCCAGCCTCGGCGCAAACGTCGCCTTCGTCGGCCAGGTCGCGGACGATCAGCTCGGCACGATCTACCGCCACGATCTTACCGCCGCCGGCGTCAGCTTCGACACGCCCGCGCGCGAAGGCGAGCCGCCCACCGGCCGCTGCCTGATCCTGGTGTCGCCCGATGGCCAGCGCACGATGAACACCCTGCTCGGCGCCTCGCATTATCTGCCTGCCGACGCCGCTTCCGACGAGCTGGTCGCCAGCGCCAAGATCCTGCTGCTCGAAGGCTATCTGTGGGATCCGCCCGAGCCGCGCGCCGCGATGCGCCAGGCGATCACGGCCGCGCGCGCCGCCGGCCGCCGCATCGCCTTCGCCACCTGCGCCGACTTCTGCGTGAAGACGCACCGCAAGGATTTCCGCGCTTTGATCGACGACGGCCTGATCGACATCCTCTTCGCCAATGAAGAGGAGGCCGCGATCCTCGAGGATAGCGACGCCTCGAGTGCGATCGAAAGCCTCGCCCGCGATGTGCCCTTGCTGGTGATCACCAAGGGTCCGGAAGGCGCGCTGGCGATCGACGAGAAGGGCGACCGCTTCGAAGTCGCCGCGCTGCCGGTCGATCGGGTCGTCGACACGACCGGCGCAGGCGACGTCTTCGCCTCGGGCTTCCTCTACGGCCAGGTCAGCGGACGCTCGGTCCACGATTCCCTGCGCATCGGCGCCATCGCCGCCGCCGAAGTGATCTCCCATTATGGCGCGCGCCCCGAGAAGAGCCTGAAGGCGCTGGTCGCCGAACAGCTTTAAGCCAAATCCTCCCCTGCAAATGCAGGGGAGGATTTTAGCGCTAGCCCAAAGGCTGCCCAGGCGCCGAGTCCGGCCCGGTCGTTCCGGGATCAGGCTGGTCGATATCGGGCGTCGGAGGGGAGATCTCCGGCGGCGGCTGGATCGGCTGCCCGGGCTGGGTCGGCGCGGGCGTTTCGGGTGGGGGCTGAGTGGCCAAGACGGGTCTCCTTCACCCCTGACAACCGATTGACCACTCAACGGTGCCATCGCCACACAACAAAAAGGCCGGCGGAGTCACCTCCGCCGGCCCTTATTGTCGCCTAGCCCTCGATCAGGTCAGCGGCTGGTTCGCATTCGGATCATGCTCCCGATCCTCGTCCACGCCCGGAATTTCCGGCTTGATGTCGTGGATTTCGGTCTCGTGTACCTCAACCAGGCCCCGGCCGAGATGGCTCTTCCGGTAACCGTAGGCGAAGTAGATCGCGATGCCGATCGCGGTCCAGACCGGCAGCACCAACATCGCTTCCACCGGCAGGTTCAGGAAGAGGAAGACGCAGCCGATGATGGTCAGCGTCGCCACCAGCCCGACCGCCGGGACCCGGAACGCGCGCTTGCGCCCAGGATCGCTCCGGCGGAGCATCCAGACCGCAATCGCCACCATCAGGAAGGCGTATAGCGTCCCCGCGTTGGCGATGTCGGCAAGCTGGCCGACCGGGAAGAAAGCCGCGGCCATCGCGACGACCGCACCGGTGATCAACGTGACGACGTGCGGCGTCTTCCAGCGCGGATGCACCCGGGACAGAATCTCCGGCAGCAGGCCGTCGCGCGCCATCACGAAGAAGATGCGGGTCTGGCCGAACAGCAGGATCAGGATGACCGACGGCAAGGCGATGAACGCCGCATAGCCGATCAGATTGCCGACCGTACCGTAGCCGATCGTCTGCAGCACGTGGGCCAGCGGCTCACGCGAGCAGACCAGGGCGTCGGCGAATTGCGCCGTGGCGCATTGGCGCGCGAGTTCCGGCGTACCCGTGCCGATCGGGGTGCCGTCGGCGCCCATGATCGGATCGCCGCCCATCGCGCCGATCGCACCCGCCGCCACCAGCATGTAGAAGATCGTGCAGATGGCGAGAGAGCCGATCAGGCCGATCGGCACGTTGCGTTGCGGGTTCTTGGTTTCCTCCGCAGCGGTCGAAACCGCGTCGAAGCCGACATAGGCGAAGAACATGGTCGCCGCAGCGCCGACGATACCGACGCCCGATCCGAAGCCGCCGAACAGGCCACCCGGCGCGAACGGTTCGAAATTCTCCGACTGCATGACCGGCAGCGTCAGGATGACGAACGCGGTCAACGCGGTTACCTTGATCGCGACCAGGACCGTATTGAACTTCGCGCTTTCGGACGTTCCGCGCACCAGCAACAGGGTCATCAGCAAGGCGATACCGGCGGCCGGAAGGTTGACGAGTCCGCCCACCTGTCCGCCCAGGGCCTCAGGCCCCGCGCTAAGCCAGTCGGGGACGTCTATCCCCCAACTTCGCTCCATCACCGTGTCGATAAAGTAATTGGACCAGCCGACCGACACCGCCGAGGCGCCGACGGCATATTCCAGCAAGAGGGCCCAGCCGACCGTCCAGGCGAGAAACTCACCCTGTACGGCATAAGAATATGTGTAGGCCGAGCCGGCCACCGGGATCATCGAAGCGATCTCGGCGTAGCAGAGCGCGGCAACCACGCAGACCGCGCCGGCGATCACGAACGAGATGATGAGGCCCGGCCCCGCTTTTTGCGCGCCGACCGAAGTCAGCACGAAAATGCCGGTGCCGATAATGCAGCCGACACCGAACAGGGTCAGCTGGATCGCGCCGAGAGAGCGTTTGAGGCCCTTCTTTTCGGCAGTCGCCAGGATAGCGTCGAGTGGCTTTACGCGCCCGAAAATCATGTGAACATCCCCTTGATCCGGGTCTCATGCCCGGTCTGTGAGTGCGCGAGAGCCTAAACGCTTATGTCGGGCGTGCAATAGGCAAAAAAGGTCGCGCCGCGCCGCCCGGCAAAATGACTCACCGCGCCAGCATCGGGCCGAGCGCACGCCCGGCGAACAGGTGGACGTGGAGGTGCGGCACCTCCTGCCCGCCGTCGCGGCCGGTATTGGCGAGCAAGCGGTAGCCGGCCGCGACCAGCCCCTGGTCGCGCGCGACTTCACCAACGGCGCGGACGAAACCCGCAAGCTCCGCCTCCGGCGCGTTCGCCGAAAAATCGTCCCACGACACATACGGCCCCTTGGGGATTACCAGGATGTGCGTCGGCGCCTTCGGATCGAGGTCGTAAAAGGCCAAAGCGTGCGCATCCTCATACACCTTGCGCGCCGGCAACTCCCCGCGCAGGATGCGGGCGAAGACATTGCTGTCGTCATAGGGCTTCGTCGCATCGATCGGCATTGTCCCGGCTCCAAATAATCGTCACCCCGGACTTGATTGACCGGTAAGCAGTGCCCCGCACTGCTTAGCCATGTCCGGGGGACATGGCGTCCGGTCAATGGGTCCACCTTCTTCGGTGTACGGTCGTAAGGCAGGTGGATGCCGGATCAAGTCCGGCATGACGGAGGCAAAGCGCATTCGCCTTGACCCCCGGTCGCGCCACGCTACCTTTCGCACCGCAATGAATGACCACACACCCGACAGCCTGATTCCCTATGACGAGATCGTGCAGGAGGCCCTGCGCGCGGTCGTCGGCCGGGTGCTGGGCGAGGTGCAGGCCAATGGCGGGCTCCCCGGGGGCCACCATTTCTACATCACCTTCAAGACCGGCGCGCCCGGCGTCGATATTCCCAGGGCGCTGTCGGAGCGTTTCCCGGACGAAATGACGATCGTCATCCAGAACCGCTTCTGGGATTTGAAGGTGACGGATTCGGGCTTCGAGGTCGGCCTCAGTTTCAACCAGGTCGGCTCGCTGCTGAAAATCCCCTTCTCCGCGATCACCGTCTTCTTCGATCCCGAAGTGAAGTTTCAGCTGCAATTCCAGGCGGAGGATGCCGACGAAACGGACGAAGACGGCACGCATGAGGATGCCGAGAATGACCGCCCCGCGATCCAGCCGGTCGAGGACGGCTCCAACGTCGTCTCGGTGGATTTCAGTAGAAAGAAGTGACGGCCTAACCTCGTCACCCCGGACTTGATCCGGGGTCCACCTTCTTTCACAGCGCCCTAAGAAGATGGATGCCGGATCAAGTCCGGCATGACGCGCTGGAGGGAGCATCATGACCGACACCCGCACCGAAACCGATTCGATCGGCGCCATCGAATGTCCGGCGGGCGCCTATTGGGGCGCGCAGACGCAGCGGTCGATCGGCAATTTTCCGTTTGGGGACACCGAGCGCATGCCGTTGGGGATCGTCCATGCCCAGGCGATCGTGAAGCGGGCCGCGGCGCGGGTGAACGGCAAGCACGGCCTAGACGGCAAAATCGTCGCGGCGATCGAGGATGCCGCGCAGGCAATCACGTCCGGCAAGCTCGACGATCAATTCCCGCTCGTCATCTGGCAGACCGGCTCCGGCACCCAGACCAACATGAACGTCAATGAGGTGATCGCGGGCTACGCCAACGAAAAGCTCAACGGCACGCGCGGCGGCAAGTCGCCCGTCCACCCCAACGATCACGTCAACATGAGCCAGTCGTCGAACGACAGCTTCCCGACCGCGCTGCACGTCGCGACGGTACTGGCGACGGAAAAGGCGCTGCTGCCGGCGCTCGCGACGCTGACCGACGCGCTCGTCGCCAAGGCCAAGGCCTGGGATCATATCGTCAAGATCGGCCGCACCCACACGCAGGACGCGACGCCGCTGACCTTGGGCCAGGAATTTTCCGGCTATGCCGCGCAGCTGATCAGCTGCCGCGCCCGCATCCAGGGTGCGCTCGACGGCAATATCCGCAAGCTCGCCATCGGCGGCACCGCGGTCGGCACCGGCCTGAACGCCCCTGTCGGCTGGGCCGAGGACATGAATGCCGCGATCAGCGACATCGCAGGCAGCCAGTTCGAAAGCGCGCCGAACAAGTTCGAGCAGCTCGCCGCGAAGGACGGCCTCGTCTTCTTCTCGGGCGCGCTGAATACGCTGGCGGTGGCGCTGAACAAGATCGCCAACGACATCCGCTTCCTGGGCTCCGGCCCGCGCTCAGGCCTCGGCGAGCTGTCGCTGCCCGCCAACGAGCCTGGCAGCTCGATCATGCCGGGCAAGGTCAACCCCACCCAGTGCGAATCTCTGACGATGGTCGCGGCGCAGGTGATGGGCAACAATCAGGCGGTCACGATCGGCGGTATGCAGGGCCATTTCGAGCTGAACGTGTTCATGCCGCTGATCGGCGCCAACGTCCTGCGCTCGATCCACCTGCTGAGCGTCGGCATGACCAGCTTCGCCGAGCGCTGCGTCGAGGGGATGGAACCCAATGAGCGCCAGATCGCCGATCTGGTCGGCCGCTCGCTGATGCTCGTCACCGCACTCGCGCCGGAAATCGGCTACGACAACGCCGCCAAAATCGCCAAATATGCGCACGAAAGGGGCCAGACGCTGAAGCAAGCGGGGCTTGAACTGGGCCTGGTGGACGAGGCCACGTTCGACCGGGTTGTGCGGCCAGAGCTGATGCTGGGGCGCTAGGTAAAGGAAGGGCCACCCCCAGCCCCTCCACGAAGGCGTGGAGGGGAGTCACAATCCGACTCCCCTCCAGCCTTTGCTGGAGGGGCTGGGGGTGGTTCTTTCTAGCCTTCCAGCATCTCCCGTAGCTTCACCACCGTCCGCCAATTGCGCGTCGTCACCGGCGATCCCGCCGCCTTGTCGATCGCCGACGGGGTGAGTTTGGAGACGCCCGAGCCGTCCGGAAACCAGAACCAGAGCGCGCCCTTTTCCTGACGCACCTGCTCCCCGGCCGCGCCGCGTACTTGCAGGGCTTCCGCCGCTCCGGCCGCGACGGCCGACTTGGCAAGGCCAAGAAGCAGATAATTCGGCTTGTCCCGCTCGGCATCAGGGAACGGGCTCCCCGCCGCATAATCCGCCCATTGCCTGGCGCTGCGCACGATCACCGGCCGCACAAAGCCGAATCGCGCCGTCACGGCCTGCTCCAGCGCCGCCTCGAGCGCTGCCGGCTCGCCCGCCGCCTCGAAAATGACATTGCCGCTCTGAATGTAGGTCGCGACCCTTTCCCAGCCCAGGCCGGCGCAAACCTCGCGCAAGTCCGCCATTGGCAGTTTGCAGCCGCCCACATTCACCGCGCGCAGCAAAGCGACGTATCGCATCGTCTCTCCCTTGACCTGCCCCGCTCCGTTCAGCCACTAGCCCCCATGGAAATCGCAGCCGCCTTCAAGCGCCGGGGCATCTTGTTCGTCCTGTCGAGCCCCAGCGGCGCGGGCAAGTCCACGATCGCGCACATGCTGATGGGCTGTGACCCCGGCGTCGACATGTCGGTGTCCGCCACCACGCGGCCCAAGCGCGAGGGCGAGGTCGAAGGCGTGCATTATCACTTCGTCACCGATTCGGAATTCGACCGGATGCTCGAGACCGGCGCTTTCCTGGAATGGGCGCACGTCTTCGGCTTTCGCTACGGGACGCTGCGCAACGAGGTGCTGAAAGTGATCGAGGCGGGCCGCGACGTCCTGCTCGACATCGACTGGCAGGGCACGCAGCAGCTCAAGCAGGTCGATCCCGACATCGTGCGCGTCTTCATCCTGCCGCCGTCGATGCACGAGCTGGAGCGGCGCCTGCGCAGCCGCGGCACCGAGACCGAGGAGGTCATCCAGCGCCGCATGAACCGCGCGGCGGCCGAGATCAGCCATTGGGCCGAATATGATTATGTGCTGATCAACAATGACGCGGACAAATGCGTCGAGCTGGTCCACAACATTTTGAAGGCCGAGCGGCTGAAAGCCACCCGCCGCGTCTTCCTCCACGATTTCGTCCGCGAGTTGATTGGCTGAGACAAGTTTCGAGAGGAAATCGAGGATGATGCGATTGATCCTGGGGGCGGCGCTGGCCGCGGTGGCGATGCTCGTCGCGGGCTTCATCTTCTTCGCCTCGCCGCTGAGCGGTGTGGGCACGCACAGCCTGGGCGACGAACAGGCCGCGCAGATGCAGGCCTCGCTGAAGGCGATCATCCCGGCCACCGGCACCTATGCCGTGCCCAATCCCGACACCGCCGCGCAGACGGTGATGTATGGCAGCGGCCCGGTCGCCACCGTCCATTTCAACGCCTCCGGCTACGCCTCCGGCGATCCGATGATGCTGCTGTGGGGGTTCGCCCTGAACTTCATCGTGGCCTTGCTCGCCGGATTCGGCCTGCTCGCACTGGGTGGCCGGATCGCGGATTTCCCGTCACGCGCGCGGCTGGTGATCCTGCTTGCGGTGGGGGCGTCGCTCTACATCCACCTCGGCCGCGCGCTCTATCTGCACCACGACATGGCCAACGTGCTCTATTCTATGGTCGGCGACGCGCTCGCGCTGGCGATCGGCGGACTGGTGGTGGCCTGGTTCCTGCCCTCGCCCGCCCAGCCGGCGACGATCTCGCACAAATTGGTGGGCCGCGAGACCGACCTAGAGAAAAGATAGAAAGCGCGCGCCGGCCTCGAAGTCCCGGCGGCGGTTGGCCAGCGCGGCGATGGCCTCGTCATCCGCGCCCCATTTCGCCGCCTGCCAGCGTTCGTCCACAGTCGCCGCTTCCCAAGCCTGATCCGGCGTGAACGCCCCTTCGGCGACGGCCAGCGCGATCACGAGCGATCCGCTGACCGTTACCAAGGGTGACAGCCCGGCCAGTTCGAACGGCGTGCGCGAGGCCACCGCCTTTCCCAATCGCTCCACCGTCGCCTCGGGCTGGCTCACATGGACGATGCCCGCCGTCACCTTCAATTCGACATCGTAGCGGCTGCGCGCCCAAGCGAGATACGGGTCCCAGGCCTCCGCCTGCCGATCCACGAGTTCGATCGGTCCCTCCGCGCGATAACAAAGCAGGTCGTTCTCGCCGTAACGGGCCAGCCCGGCGGCGAAGGTGACCGGATCGGGCGCGATCCGGTCGATGGCGGCATTGGCGAGGCCGGTGAGCGGCATGGATCGCGGATCGATCGTCTCGCCTTGCGCCCGCCATTCGGCTGCAATGCCTTCGCCCAGCGCGGCGCTCGACACCGCCAGCGCCGCCCGCCCCGGCGTCTTCACCGGCCGCCCGTCGAGCCGCAGGCCGAACCCGGCGTCCGAGGGCTCGACCGAGACCTCCTTGTAGAAACGCTTCATTCCCGATCGCGTCTCTTCCACCGGCTCGCCAGCATGCGGGGCGCGAAGAAGCTGGTCGCGAGCCCGATCAGCGCCATCGGGAAGCCGATCACCGAGCCGCCGGTCACGACATAATCGGTCTGCCACAGCACGATCCCGAACAGGGCGAAGAGTGTTCCAAAAATCGTCGCCAGATTCACCAGGATGAAGCGGTTGCGCCAC
>JBBSLM010000027.1:0-13547 GCA_038255245.1 Sphingomonadales bacterium | reverse complement strand
TGGCGGCGCGGGCACCGGCGGCACTGCGGCGATCGAAGCGACCGCGGGCACGATCACGATCACAAGCGGCGCGACGCTCGGCGCGCGCGGCACCGGCGGCAATATCGACGCGACCGGGACCAGTGCCGGCGCCGGCCTGGGCGGAACCGCGCGAGTCCAGGTCGCGGGAGGCCAGGTGAACGTCACCGGCGGCCTTGGCCTCGACGCATCGGGCCGCGGCGGCTTTTCGACGAGCGCCACCGCGCTGGCCGGCCAAACGGGCGGCGCGGGCACGGGCGGCACCGCCTTGCTCCAGGCCAATGGTGCGGGGACCCTCAGCGCGACCGGCAACGCGAGTGTGGACGCGAGCGGCTTCGGCGGCATCGCCGGCGCTGCGGGCGCGGGCACTGGTGGCGCAGCGACGATCGGCGCGGCCGGCGGGGGCAGCAGTGTTGTGCTGGCGGATGCGGAGGTTCGGGCGGATGGCCGCGCAGCCGCCACCGGGCCGGCCGCCAACGCGATCAACGGCGGCAATTCTACCGGCGGCCAAGCCGCGGTGCAGGCCGGACCGGGCGGCACCGTCCGCATCGGCGCGCCGGGCAACGGCAGTCTGACCGTCACCGCCCGTGCGTTGCAGGGCGTCGCTTACACGGGCGCCAACGGCGCGACGGCGACCGGCGGCACGGCGCGCATCGAAGCGGTGGGCGGGACAGTACAGACCGGACTCGACGCGCAGGTCGATGCCAGCGCATTCGGCGGCGCGGGAACGGGCGCAGGCGGCAACGCCACCGGCGGAACCGCGGCCATCCTGGCGGGCGGCGGCGCCCCATTGGGGCTGCCTGCTGGTACGGTCACGATCGGGCGCAACGCCTTGGCGAGCGCGAATGGCGTCGGCGGAACCGGCAGCGCGACGGGCGGCGATGGCCGTGGCGGCATCGCCCGGCTGCGCGCGGAAGGCGGGCCGATCAGCGCCGCCACCGGAGCGGTGATCAGCGCGACTGGCACCGGCGGCGCCGGCCCGAATGGCGGCACCGGTTTTGGCGGTACGGCCGAGCTGGTCGGAGCCGCGGGCCTGACGGTCACGATGGGCGCGACCCGGCTGACCGCGGATGGGTTTGGCGGTGCCGGGGTGGCCAATGGCGGGCGCGGCGTCGGCGGGACCGCGCAGATCAATTCGGACGGCACGGTCCAGCTCGGCAGTGTCTCCGGTGAAGCATCCGGCTTTGGCGCCAATGCCAGCGGTCCCGGCGGCCGCGGCGGCGACGCGCAGGGTGGCGCTGTCACCGTGAACGTCACCGGCGGCGCGCTAACCGTCGCGGGCGCGAGCAATGCCAATGCGGGCGCGACGGCAGGCGGCGGCGCGATCGGCGGCAATGCGGCCGGCGGTGCGATCGCGGCCGATGTCGCGGCCGGCGCGGCACTGAATTTCGCCAATCAGTTGAGCGCTTCGGTCTCGGCTGGCTCTCCCGTCGCCGGGGCCACGGCCAATGCAGGGACGATCAACATCCAAACCGCGGGCGTGTCGAGCTTTGGCGGGCTGGCGCTCACCGCCAATTCGGAAGGCAATGCCACCGGCACCGGCGGTTCCATCATCGTCGGCGGGGCGGGCGCCACTACCTACGGCAATGCCAATGCGACCGCGCTGGGACGCGGCGCCAACCCGACTTCGACGGGCATCCAGCTCAGCAACATGACCGGCGCGGTCGGCGGATCGAACCTGACGGCGACCACTGACGGGCCCCTCACTGCGACGAATGTGACTGCGGCGCAAAATATCACGCTAACCGCCAATAATGGTCCGCTCAACGCGACCAACGTCAACGCCGGCGGGGCGCTGACGGCCACGACGACGGTTGGCGTGCTGAACGCCACCAACGTGCGCGGCGGAGCGAGCGCGAACCTCACGACGGGGACGGGCACGCTCACCGCCAACGGCGTCACCGGCGGGAATTTGACGCTCGCCACCGGCGGCGGCGCGCTGAATGCAACGAACGTCGACGGGACTGGCGCGGTGTCGCTGTCATCCGGGACGGGAAACCTCACCGCGAACACCATATCGGGCGGGACCACGACCACGCTCACTACGACCACGGGCGCGCTGAACGCCACGACGGTTCGCGGCGCCACCAGCGCGGCGCTGACCACGACCACCGGAACGCTCACCGCGAACATTGTCACCGGCGGCGGGACGACCCTGACCACAAGCGGCGGCGCGTTGACCGCGACCAACGTGAACGTCACCGGCGCGGCCAGCCTGTCGTCGGGCGCGGGGAATCTTACCGCGACCGATATCGTTGCCGGGACCAACGCGACGCTGGCGACGACCACCGGTGCGCTCAATGCAATTACGATCCGCGGCGGCACGAACGCAGCGCTGACGACGACAACCGGGACGCTCACCGCGAACGGCATCACCGGAGGCGGCGCGACGTTGGCCACCGGCGGAGGCGCGCTCAACGCGACCAACATCAACGTCACCGGCGCGGCCAGCCTGTCGTCGGGCGCGGGGAATCTTACCGCGACCGATATCGTTGCCGGGACCAACGCAACGCTGGCGACGACCACCGGTGCGCTCAATGCAATTACGATCCGCGGCGGCACGAACGCAGCGTTGACGACGACAAGCGGGGCGCTCACCGCCAATGGCGTCACCGGCGGCAGCGCGACCCTGGCCACCGGGGGCGGCGTGCTGAATGCGAGTAACGTCAACGTCACGGGTGCGGCGATACTGAATTCCGGCGCCGGCGCGCTGACCGCGAACAACGTCACGGCCGGCACGACGGCGACATTGGGCACGACCAGCGGGACGCTGAGCGCCACCGGCGTGAACGGGACGGGCATCGCGCTCACCACAGGCAGCGGCGCGCTGACCGCCGCCAACCTCAACGCGACGCAGACCATCGCGGCGACCAGTACGACAGGCGCGGTCAACGTCACCACTGCCACTGCGGGCCAGGCGATCGCGCTCGGGACGGCCGGGACGGTGACGCTGGGCGGCGTGATCGCCGCGCCGAACATCACCGTCGGGTCATCCGACATCGCCATCCAGACCGGGGCCAATGTCGGCGGTGCGGGGTCGCAGGTCGCGCTGACGGTGCGGCCGACCACCGATATTGCCGGCCAACCGGTCAATCGGCAGGCGACGTTCGGCGGCGTCGGCCAAGGCCCGGGCTATACGCTCGACGCGGCGGAGGCGAACCGCATCCAGGGCGCCAGCCTCAGCCTCTTCGTGCCCGCGACCGGCGTGGACCTGAATCGGCCAGCCGATCTGCTCGTCCGCGACGTCACGCTCGACGGGGGTCGGCTGACCGCACTTCGGCTGCAATCGCCCGGCATCGTGCAGGTGAACGGCAATCTGCTGCTCACCAATGGCGGCGGGAACCATGCCATCACCATCGACGGCACCAGCCCGGCCCAGCGCGTCGTCTTCCAGACACCGGGCAGCGTCCGGCTGCGCGACGCAGGCGGGGCGCCCGCCGGAACGGTGACGGTCGATGCCCGCGACATCTGGATCGGCGACGCGGCGATGCTGGAGCAATTGCGCCAGAATCGCGATTTCGCCGGCCGCGATCTTGCCTTGCTGACGCCGGCCGCCACCTTCGCGCCGCGCGGTTATCTGGAAGGGATGAACGCCGTGCTCCGCCCGGCGGAGAGCCTGTATGTGCAAAATAGCGGCACGCTGGCGGCGTTCGGCGGGATTACGGTCGGTGGCACGCTCACGATCGAGGGCGGGATCAATGGCCAGCCGGCCGACGTCTACGCCTTCGGACGGCGAGTCAGCGCGGCCGGCGACAGCGCCGGCACCCCCTTCTTCTTCCAGGTCGCGTTCGACGGGCAGTTCACCGACGGCTCGGACTTCAACACCTGCATCATCAACCCGCGCCTCTGCCCCGGCGGCCAAGGCAATTTGCCGGGCGAGGACATTGACGGCGGGATTGACGGCGATGGCGGCCCCGGCACGCTGCCGCCCATCATCCCGGGCGACGATCTGATCAGCGAGGCGGCGCTGGCCGAGCCGTTGATCGAGGAGCCGGTGACCAGCGGCGGCGACAGCAGCGCCTGGACCGAGGAGGCCTGTCCGAGCGACAGCGCCCAGGATGGGACACGCAGCGCCTGCGTGGACGAAGTGGCGCCGGTGGTTCCGACCACGCCCGCTCCGGGGCAACGCCCGTGAAGCGGATCGCGCTCCTTGCCTCAGCCGCGACGCTCGTGCTGGCTGGACCGGCGATCGCCCAGCCGCTCAACCTGCGCGACACCTTCCCGATCGGCACCTCGGGCAATCTCGTCTGCAGCGCACAAGTGGCCGCGCAGGACCGGGCTTTCGGCGACATGTTCGACCGCGGCTATCAAATGCTTTGCCGGGACGCGGCGGCGCCCGTGGGCAGTCTCTATGCCCTGCGCACCCGCGGCGGCGATCCGGGAAGCCGGCTGGTCGCACTCCGGCAGGAGAAGGTCGCGTGCAACGCCGCGCCTGCGACGGTGCAGATCGCCGATGCGGGAGCGGTGTCGCGGCTCGATTGCAGCGTGCGGGGCGCCGATGTCGGCTATCGCATCTACACCGTCGAACGCGGCGGCACGCTCTATGTCGCGGAAGGCCTGGCGGGCTATGACAGCGCGCTGCAATTGGGCCTCCGGAGCCTGATCGCCGACCGGATCGCCGACGGCGAGGTGACCGTCGCGCTGACCGGCGCGGGGGATCCGGCCTCCTTCGCTCGAGCCCAGGCCGGCGCCCTCGATCCACGCCGGGCGCTGAACGAAGCCTATCGCCGTAACAATGCGGGCGCCTATGCCGAGGCGGGCGAATTTTTCGCCTCCTTGAGTGCGCTCGACGAGCGCGCCACCCGCGCCGAAGCGCTTGCCAACCAGGCGCTGCAGAATTCCAATCTGGGCCGTTATGCCGAAGCGGAAGTGCTGTTCGGCAAGGCACAGACGGCCGGCGGCACCGATCCGGTGCTGCGGCGGCGGCTGCGCAATTATCTGGCGCTGCATCTTCTCAACCAGGGCGAACTGGAGGCCGCCCGGATCGAACTGGACCGCGCGATCGACAGCGAATTGGGCGCGCCGGCCGCGGGCTCGCCCGAAATCGACGCCGCGCTGGCCGATCAGCTCAACGCCGAAGCGGCCGGCCGCGCCACCCTGGACCGCGCCACCGCGTTGCTGACCCCGGGCGAGAAGATGCAGATCCTGGAAGGCCAAAGGCAGCAATTGCTCGGGACGATCCTGCGCCTGCAGGGGCGGCAGGCCGAAGCCGTGCCGGTGTTCGGCAGCGCGATCAGCGACCTAGCCGGAGTGCGCGGCGGCGTGGTCGCCTCGACGCTGTGGATGCGGGCGCAGATCAACGGCGAACTGGCGTCGATCGCCGAGCGCGGCGGCGACCATGCCGAGGCGGAGCGGCTGCACCTCGCCGCCATCGCCTTGCTCGAGACCGACTATCCAGGCTCCGACGCCTTGCTCAGCGCGCGCGGCCGCCTCGCCGGTTTCTACGCGCGCACCGGGCGTCCGGCGGAAGCCATCACGCTCTATCGCGCGATGGTGGCGAGCGACGTCCAGAGCGGCGCGGGCTCGACCGTGATCCGCCGCGCGCTCGACCCCTATTTTGCCTTGCTGACCGCCCCGGGCGCGCCCGCCGATGCGGCCCCGGATCTGTTCCTCGCCAGCCAGGTCGCGCTGCGCCCCGGCGTCGCCCAGACGCTGGCGGTGCTGGCGCGCGAGCTCAGCGCCGGCAGCGACGAGGAATCGCGGCTGTTCCGTCAGTCGGTCGCGCTGACCCGCGACGTCGAGCGCACCCGCGTCGCCATCAATCGGGCGCAGGCCGCGCCGGCTGTCGACGTAGCCGCGGTGGCCGCGCTGGAAGCGCAGCTCGAAAGCTATCGCCAGGCGCAGGCGACGACGCAGGCGCAATTGAGCGAATTCCCGCGTTCGCGTGTCGCGGCCCCGACCACGATCAGCCTTGCCGATTTGCAACGCCAACTTCGCGCTGGCGAGGCCTATTACAAGCTCACCGTGCTCGGCGACTCGCTCTACGCGGTTCTGGTGACGCCTTCGACCGCGCGCGCCTTCCGCATCGAAGGGTCCAACGATCTGCTCGAGGAGCAGGTCGATACCTTGCGCGCTACGATCAGCCTGGTCGAGGAAGGCGAAACGGTCACTTACCCTTATGACGTCGAGATCGCACATGCGCTCTATCAGCGGCTGTTCGGGCCGATGGCCGGCGAGCTGGCCGGGATCAGCCACCTGATCTTCGAGCCGGACGGCGCGATGCTGAGGCTGCCGCCCAATTTGCTGGTCGAAACCCAGGCGAGCATCGACGTCTATCGCCGCCGCACCGCCGCGCCCGGCGCCGACGCCTTCGACTTCCGCGGCATCGCCTGGTTCGGGCGGACGCGCGAGATCAGCACGGCGGTCACAGCCCGCGCCTTCACCGACCTCCGCGCCGCCCGCCCGTCGCGTGCCACCAATCAATATATCGGCTTCGGCGAGAATGCCCCGGCGACGCCCGCGATGATTTCCGCAAGCGTGAGCAGCGGCGAAGTGGACGCGGAGTGCACTTGGGCGCTGGCGGCCTGGGGCCGGCCCATTTCCGCCAACGAGCTGAATGCCGCCCGCCGCGCGATCGGCGGCGGCAGCGCCATCGTCACCGGCGCCGCCTTCACCGACACCGCGATCCGCGCGCGCAGCGACCTCGATCAATATCGCGTCATGCATTTCGCGACGCACGGCTTCGTCGTCCCGCCACGGCCGGAATGCCCGGCGCGCCCGTCCCTGCTCACCAGCTTTGGCGGCGAGGGCTCGGACGGCATGTTGAGTTTCCGCGAGATTTTCGACCTTCGGCTCGACGCCGATCTGATCATCCTGTCGGCCTGCGACACGGCCGGCCAGGCGGGATTCGCGACCACAGCGGAAACCGGCCTCACCACCGGCGGCGACTTCGCCCTTGACGGGCTGGTGCGCGCGTTCGTCGGTGCGGGCGGGCGGATGGTGGTCGCCAGCCACTGGCCCGTCCCCGATCAATATGAAGCGACCGAAAAGCTCGTTTCCGGCCTGTTCACCGCCCCGGCCGGCACCGCCACCGCTGCCGCTTTGGGCGAGGCGCAGCGCGCGCTGATGGACCAGGCGACCACTTCCCACCCATATTATTGGTCGGGATTTGCGATTATCGGCGACGGAACCACTCCCGTTATCCGATCGGATCAGCTACGAACCGCCGGGAGAGATTGAACTTTTTCGTTTCGTGATGGTTTTGGGCTGGCCGCCCAATCCATGCGGGCGGGCTGATCGGGGTCTGTTGCGTAAACATCATCTGCTGCTTTTGACGGGGCTGGCGGGCGGCATCATTGCCGCGCCGCTGCCTGCGCTCGCCCAAAGCCGGCCCGCAACCGGCGCCACGCAGCCGGTTCCACCAAGCGGCCCGATCATTCCCGATTCGCAGTTCGAGGAGGAGGTGCCGGCGCTCGACCCCGAGCTGACCCAGCCGCTCGAGGCGCTGGAGCCGATCGTTCCGCCCGACGGCGATCCGGTGACGCCCATCCGTCCTTTCCCGCCCGATCCCGGCCCGGTCGAGGACGCGCCGCTCGGCGACCCGGAACTGGCGCAACCGCTGCCGCCGCTCGATACCTTCGACATCTTGCCCGCCGCCACCGCCGAAGCCGCGCCGGAGGGCGAGGAATTGCCGCCGGTCCGCTACGTGCTGCTAATTGAGGGGCTGGCCGAGACCGATCTGGAAAGCCGCTTCCGCGACCTGTCGGCGCTGGAGGATGCGCGCGGCGAGGCGGTGAACGGCGCGATGATCGAGGCGCGGGCGCGCGAGGACGAGACCCTGATGGTCCGCCTGCTCCATTCAGAAGGCTATTATGACGGGACGGCGAGCGCCACGATCGTGCCCGCGGCCGGGCCGGACGGGCAAGTCGCGATCACGATCAACGTCGCGCCGGGCGAGCGCTACAGTTTCGGCGAGATCAGCATTGCGGGTGCCCAAGGCGAGGCGGCAATTCTGGCGCGGGACTCCCTGATCCTGAAGCCGAACGACCCGATCATCGCCGCCAATGTCGAGGCGGCGGAAGCGAACGTGCTGCTGCGTCTGCCGCAGGCGGGTTATCCGTTTGCCCAATTGGGTGCCGATCCCGGAGAGGAAGGGGCGGCGCGGATCAACATTCGCGACATTTTGCTCGATCCCGACACGCGGCTGGGCGATTATGCCCTGTTGGTGGATTCCGGGCCGCGCGCCAGTTTCCGCAATATCCTCAGCATTGGCCAGAATCCGGCGTTCGAAGCGGATCACATCGACCTGCTGTCCCGCTTCGAACGCGACGAGATTTTCGACCGGCGGCTGATGGACGATTTGCGGGAAGCGATGGTCGCGACGCGGCTGTTCAGCTCGGTCTCGGCCGAGCCGGTCCGCACCGGCGAACTGGCGCCGGACGGCACCGAATATGTCGATATCCTGATCCGCCAGGAGGCCGGGCGGCCGCGCTCGCTGGACGCCAGCGCCGGCTATTCGACCGGCGAAGGACTGCGCCTGGAAGGCGCGTGGGAACATCGCCAATTCTTCAAGCCGGAAGGCTCGCTGCGGGCCAGCGCGGTGCTCGGCACCAACGAGCAATCGGCCGGCCTTCGCCTCAGGTTCAACAATTGGGGCCTGCGCGATCAGGCCCTGCTCTTCCTCGCCGAGGCGGGACGGCGCGATTTCGCCGCGTTCGAAGGCTATACCGCCCGTCTGCTGGGGCTGGTCACGCGCGAATCGACGCCGATCTGGCAGAAGCGCTGGACCTATGCCTATGGCATCGAGCTGCTGGCCACCAACGAGAGCCAGGTCGGCGCGCCGCGCATCTCGCTGGGCGAGGCCTATTTCATCGGCGGTTTGATCGGACAGCTCGGTTACGACCGTTCCAACAGCCTGCTCGACCCGACCTCCGGCTTCCGCCTGACCGCGCGCGTCAATCCGGAAGCCTCCATGCGCGGCGAGACCGATTTTTATCTGCGCACCCAATTGGACGCGAGCTATTATCAGCCGTTCGGCGAGAGCTTCGTCCTCGCCGCGCGCGCGCGTCTCGGCTCGATCAACGGCCTCGAGCTCGACCGGCTGGCGCCATCGCGTCGCTTCTATGCCGGCGGCGGCGGCTCGGTGCGCGGCTTCGGGTTCCAGCAATTGGGCCCGCGCATCACCGTCGCCAATCCCGATTTCGACCCGATCGAGGACGATCCCGAGGAAGTGCCGCCGACCCTGTCGCTGCCCAATGGCGGCCGCGGCCTGACCGAACTGGCGCTGGAGGGCCGCTACCGCTTCGGCAATTACGGCGTCGTCGCTTTCATCGACGCGGGCAGCGTGACGGAAAGCGGCTATCCCGGCTTCGACGACATGCGCTTTGGCATCGGCGTCGGCGGCAGGCTCTACACCAATTTCGGTCCTATCCGCGTCGACATCGCCACCCCGATCGGCCGGCGCGAGGGCGAATCGCTGATCAATCTCTATATCTCCATCGGGCAGGCCTTCTGATGGCCAGTGTCGCGGATACGGGCGGCCAGGCCCCGCCCTCGCCGCCGCCCCCGCCGGAGATTATTGTCGTCCGCCGCAGCCCGTGGCGCCGCGTGGCGAAATGGTCGGCCATCGTCGTCGGCATACTGCTGGCCGCGATCATCGCCTTCCTGCTGTGGCTGAACAGCGATTCCGGCCGGCGCTTCATCGTCGACCAGATCAATGCCCTCGAAATGGCCTCGGGGCTCGACATCGAGATCGACCGGATCGAGGGCTCGATCTGGGGCGAGGTGACGATTCACGGCCTGACTCTGGCCGATCCCGAAGGCGTGTTCTTCGCCGCCGACACGGCCGAAGTGACTTTTAGCCCGCTTTCCTACCTGCGCCGCAGCCAGATCGAGATCCAATCCCTGGTGGTCCCGACCGCGCGCCTGAGCCGCCTGCCCTCCTTGCGCACGACCGATCCCGATGCGCCGCTCATCCCCAACATCCTGCTCGATCTCGACTCGGTGCGGATCGACCGGCTGCAGATCGATCCGGCCGTCACGGGCCGGCCCCATGCCTTGCGCATAACCGGCGACGTCCATCTCGCCGAAAGCGCGGTGCGCACCAATCTCGACGTCTCGGCCCTGGTCGAGAACGGCCTCGCCGGCGGTGACCGGCTGACGGCCCGGCTCGACGCCGCGCCGGAGCAGGACCGGCTGGGCATCGAATTGTTCGTGGACGCGCCCGCCAACGGCTTCGTCGCCAGCATGACCGGCATCGAGAAGCGCCTGCGCACCGAAATTCGCGGCCGCGGCGACTGGAGCAATTGGGCTGGGCGCCTGAATGCCGCGTTGGATGATGACGGTTTCGCCGACCTCGCTATCCAGGCGCAGGATGGCCGCTTCAACCTCAGCGGCCCGACCCGGCCCGATCTGTTCGTCACCGGCCCGGCCCAGCGCCTCACCGGCCCTTATGTGCAGGTCAATTTCGGCGGCACCTGGACCGACGACCGGCGAATCGAGGGGATCGATCTGAGCCTCAACAGCCGGGCGCTGGCGATCGTCGCGGAAGGCGCGATCGATCTCGGCCAGAGCCAGTATCAGGACCTCGCCATCGGCGCGCGTCTGCTGCAGCCCGGCGCGATCGCCCCGAACCTGTCCGGCCGCGACGTGCGGCTGGCGCTTGTGCTCAATGGCGCAATGTCCACCCCGGCAGTGGCGTACGAAGTCTCCGCCGAGTCGATCGGTATTGCCGCCCGCACACTAGAGAACTTCCGGGCGAGCGGCGCGGCGCGGGTCGATGCCGACCGGATTGTGGTGCCGATGGCCGCCACCATGTCGCGCATCACCGGGCTGCCCGACGCGGTCGGCGGCCTGCTCACCAATGTCCGCATCAATGGCGACATTCTGATCGAGGGGTCGAACCTCCTTTCCGACAATCTGCGCCTGCGTTCCGACCGTGCCGACGCGGTGCTGGCCATTGCCTTCGATGTGTCTCGCGGCACTTATAGTGTCGGCATCCAGGGCCGCGTGAACGACTATCTGGTCCAGTCGATCGGCGTCTTCGACATTTCCAGCGACTTCGACCTGATCGGCCGTGCCGAGGGCATCGGCCTGCAAGGGCGGGTGTCGATCCGCAGCCGCCGCATCTTCAACCAGAGCGCGCTCGATCTGCTGGGCGGCATGGCAACCGCCACCGCGACGATCGCTTTGGGCGGTAATGGCGACATTCGCATCGGCGACGTCCGCCTCGCCGCGCCGCAATTGCGCATTACCGAGGGCGGCGGCGTCTATTATCCGGACGGCCGGATCGCGCTGCAGCTGCGCGGCAACAGCACACGCTATGGCGACATTGCCGTCCAGATCGGCGGCACGATCAGCGCGCCCAGGGTCGAATTGTCGATCGCCGAGGCCGGCTTCGGCGTCGGCCTGCGCGGCATCACCGCCAATATCGTCGCAACCGGGCAGGGCTATCAGGTCAACGCCACCGGCCAATCCAATTACGGACCGTTCGAGGCGGACGTGCTGATCCTCGCCCGCGCCGGGCCGCTGACCGTACAGGTCAACCGGCTGCTGTTCGCGGGAATCACTTTCGCCGGGCAGGTCCAGCAGACCGCCGCCGGGCCATTCGCCGGGTCCCTTACCGCCAACGGGCGCGGCATCGACGGCAATATCCAACTCGCCGCCGCCGGCCCGCGCCAGCGGGTCGAGGTGGATGCGACCGCGCAGGGCGCCATCATCCCAAGCACGGTGGAGGGCGTCGGCGATATCACCATCGAACGCGGCATCATCGACGTTGCGCTCACGTTGCCGACCACCGGCGATCCGTTCGCGATCTACGAGGCCACGGGCGACGTACAGGTCGCGAACCTTCGCGCCGGGACCTTCGCGCTCAGCCGGGCGAGAGCGAACATCGCTTACGCCGGCAATAGCGGTAATGCGCGCTTCGTCGCGACCGGCTCCAGCGGCGTGCCGTTCGACATTGCCGGCAATGCCGAACTGGGCCCTGAGCGCATCCGGCTGGCGCTGCAGGGCGATGCCAACAACATCCCCTTCCGCTTCGCAGAGCCGGCCGTGATCGAGCAGGTGGACGGCGCCTGGGTGCTGCGTCCGGTCAACGTCCAGCTGGAAGGCGGGCGCGGCGCGATGCGGCTGGCCGGACGCTTCGGCGACGGGCTGATCGTCCAGAGCCGCCTCGACGCGTTCGACATCGCCATCCTGAATACGCTGAGCCCCGGTCTCGGCCTCGGCGGCGAGGCGACGGGCAGCTTCGATTTCTACCTGCCCGCGGACGGTGGCTTTCCGCGCGCCGAGGCGCGGCTCAACGTCCGCAATTTTACCCGCACCGGCATTGCCGTACGCTCTGTTCCGGTCGACATTTCGCTGACCGGCGCGCTGCGGCCGGAAGGCGGCTCGCTCGCCTCGGTCTTCCGCCAGGGCGGGGCGGTGGTCGGCCGGTTGCAGGCGAATCTGACTCCGCTCCCGGCGGGCAACGGCAGCTGGACCGAGCGATTGCAGGCAGCGCCACTGGGCGGCGGCATTCGTTACAACGGACCGGCCAGCGTGCTGACCTCGCTCGCCGGCCTGACCGGACAGCAATTGCAGGGCCCGATCGCGGTTGGCGCGGACTTCACCGGCAGGGTCGATAATCCGCAATTCAACGGCATCGTGCGCGCCGAGAACGTCACCTACACCAACGAGACGTACGGGACGCGGATCACCAATGTGGCGCTGGACGGCCGCTTCAACGGACCGGAATTGCAGATCGTCTCGCTGACCGGCCGGGCCGGCGAAGGCACGGTCCGGGCCAGCGGAACGATCGGCCTGTCCAGCGCGGCCGGTTATCCGGTCACGCTCGACGCGCGGCTGGACAATGCCCGGCTGGCGCGCAGCGAGGATATTTCCGCGACCGCCACCGGCGACCTTCAGATCCGCAATTCGGCCAACGAGCGCGCGATCGTGCGCGGCCGGCTGGAGCTGGGCGAGATCCGCTACCAGATCGTCCGCCAGGGCGGCGCGCAGGTCGTGAATCTTTCCGGCGTCCGCCGGCGCGGCGAGCCGCTCGTGCAGCCAGGAGAGCAGCAGCAACAGGCTGCCGCGACGGTGCCGAGCGCGTGGCGGCTGGAACTCGATCTGGTTGCCGACAATCGTGTCTTCGTCTCCGGCATGGGCCTCGAATCCGAATGGGACGCGAATTTGCAGGTGCGCGGCACGACCGCGACGCCAATCCTCACCGGCACGATCGGTCTGGTGCGCGGCACCCTCGGGTTCGCCGGGCGGCGCTTCATCCTCGACGAGCGCTCCAACATCTCCTTCCCGCGGCGCGGCGACGGCATCATCAATCCGCAGATCGAGATCACTGCGACCAGCGAGATCGACGATGTCGAAGTGGCTGTGGTGGTCGAAGGTTCGGCCGGCAATCCGCGGATCAGCTTCTCGTCCAATCCCGGTCTGCCGCAGGACGAGATCGTCTCGCGCATCCTGTTCGGCAGCTCGGTCACGGAAATCTCCGCGATCCAGGCGATCCAGCTCGCGGCGTCGCTGAGCTCGTTGCAGGGTGGCGGCGGCGGGCTCGATCCCTTGGGTTCGCTGCAGCGGGCCGCCGGCATCGA
>JBBSLM010000026.1:0-13992 GCA_038255245.1 Sphingomonadales bacterium | reverse complement strand
GGTCGGGGTGGTCGATGCCGATCTGGGCCTGTCCGGCGGCGATCTGCGCGCGGCCGAACGGACTTTCCAGCAGATCAGCCAGGCCTCGGGCCGCGCCGGTCGCGGCGAGAAACCGGGCCGCGTGCTGATCCAGAGCCACGATCCCGAAGCGCCGGTGCTCGATGCTTTGGTGCGCGGCGACACGGAGGGCTTTTACGCGGCCGAGACGGCGGCGCGGCACGAGGCCGCGATGCCGCCGTTCGGCCGCCTCGCCGCGATCGTCGTCAGCTCGGAAAAGGAAGCCGACGCCAAGGCCGCCGCCCACCGCATCACGCAGAGTGCGCCACGGATCGACGATCTGATCGTGCTCGGCCCGGCCCCCGCGCCGCTGGCGATGCTGCGCGGGCGGCACCGCCTGCGCCTGCTGCTGCACGCCCCGCGCAGCTTGCCGCTGCAGGAGATCGTGCGCGAGTGGCTCGGCCAGCTCGAATGGCCACGCGGCGTGCGCGTGATCGTCGACGTGGACCCGCATTCGTTTCTGTAAGAGCATCGATCGGCGCACCGCAATGCGCGCCGATCGGGCTCAGTCAGCCTTCATCCGGTCGGCCTATTTGCCGCCAGTCTGAACTTCCTGCATCATGCATTGCTGCACGGCTGCCTGGGCGCCCGCCGGCGGAGCGCTCGACTTGTAGAGTTCGCGCAGTTCCTGCTCGCTCTTGCCTTCCGACAGGGCGGCCACGACGCACGAGCACATGCGCTGGGCGTTGACACCCGGGGTGCCGGCCGGAATGCTGGCGACGCAGTCAGATTCCGCCTTGGTAATCAAAGCGGCGCGCTCCCCGCCGCCACAAGCGCTCAACGCGGTCACGGCGCCGACAGCGCCGATAATCCTCAAGGTCAGTCGCATCTTCATCTCCTCCCCAACGAATCGTGCAAACCAGATCAATCTTTCATCTCTTGGCCGCCGCGTCGAGGCGGAATGAGGGGCGGAATGTTCAGGCGGGATGCCGGGCCGCCACCCCGGCCGGTTCAGCTATTTGCCGCCTGTCTTGGTGGCCTCCGTCATGCACTGCCGCATGACCGCGACATCGGCGGGGGTGGGCGCAGCCTGCTTGTCCAGATCGCGCAATTGCGCCTCGCTCTTGCCCTCGGCCATCCTGTTGATCGCACAGGAACAAAAGCCCCGCACGTCCACGCCAGGCGGCGGCGTACCTTTCTGCGCAGCCTGGACGCACGATTCTTCGGCCTTGGTGATGAAGGCCTGGCGCTCGGCATCGCCGCCGCCGCCACTGCCACTGCCACAGGCGCCGAGCGCGGCCATTGCGACCAGCCCAAGGATCGTGCCGCTGAAACGCATGTCGTCGCCTCCCTCATTCACGCAAACAGATCAGTTCTTTCCCAACCTTTCGCCACCGCGTCGAGCAGCAAAGTGCGGTGGCATTCCGCCGGGTCGCGTTCGTAGCACAGGATCGCGACCGGCCCGGAAGCGGCGCGATCGAGCATGATCGCCGCTTGCGCCTGCGCTTCGGGCAGTTCCAGCTGACCGGCATAGACGCGTTCCAGCGCCGCCATGTCGCCCTTGCGCGCGGCTTCCCGGCCCTCCTTCGGCGTGCCAAGCGCGCGCAGATGTTCGTAGGCGATGCCGGCTTCGCCGAGGTTGGCGGCCAGCGCCGTCTTCGAGAAGCCCGGCCGCCGCGATGCCGCCACCGCGCGCACGTCGATCACGCGTTTCACTCCCGCGGCGCTGAGCGCGCCGACGACCTCGTCGATCGTCGCCTGCTCATAGCCGATGGTGAAGATGCGCAGGGTCGCGCCTGTCGGGCCGTTCATGCGGCCGCTCCCGCCCGTGCCTTGCGGAGCCAGACGTTCACCGAGAAGCGGCGGTCGGCGAACGCGCCGCTGGGCGAGGTCACCGGAAGTACCTCGTGGCGGAGGAAGGAAGGGAACGCCGCCAGCCGGTTGTGCGCCGGCGCAATCTTGACCGGCACCGGGTCCGTGCCTTCGAACCCGTGCAGAGCGAGTGCGCCGCCACCGAAGCCGAGTGGAAGGGCGTGGAGGTAATAGACGCAGCTCAGCAATCGGACGTCTGGCACGTCTGCCGGCGCCGCGCCGAGGCGGGTGTCGACATGCGGCTTGTAATAGTCGCCCTCCCCGTGCGCGACGATGCTGCATTCGCTGTGGTGGATCGCGAAGGGAGCAAGGCCGGCCGCCGCGCACAGATCGTCGAAGCGGGCGTGAACCGCCTCGAGCAACGGCGCGAGGTCAACGCCGACGCGGCCCGGCAGGCGCAGCGAGGAGCGGAAATCCGTCGCTTGCTCGCTCTCGTCGCGGCGGCGAACCGCGGACGGCGTGAAGCGGTCTTCCGCCGCGATCATCTGTGCCAGCATCGCGGCCGCCACCTCCGGCGCGAGGAAGGAGTCGTAGACGACGTGAGGCGTCCTCGGCCGCGTCGCAACGCGTGGTTCCTCTTTCGCCAGCATCTGCCCCGAATACCCCCACCCCGCGCAGGCCGGCAAGCGCCCGCATTGCTTTGCCCGGACTCGGCTTTTCGCCTATCGGACCGCGATGGTTCAACAGGTTCACATCATCGGCGGCGGGCTCGCCGGGTCCGAGGCCGCGTGGCAACTCGCGGAAGCAGGCATTCCGGTCCGCCTTTCCGAAATGCGTGGAAGCGGCGACACCACCCCCGCCCACCATACGGACGGGCTGGCGGAGCTGGTCTGTTCCAATAGTTTTCGCTCGGACGATGCGGAGAATAATGCGGTCGGGCTGCTGCATGCCGAGATGCGAGCACTGGATTCGCTGATCATGCAAAAGGCCGACGCGCACCGCGTCCCGGCCGGTTCCGCGCTGGCGGTCGACCGGGATGCGTTTTCCGCGGCGGTGACGCAGGCCTTGCTCGACCACCCCTTGATCGAAATCGTCCGCGAGCGGGTGGACGTCCTGCCCGCCGATCCCGCCATTATCGCCACCGGGCCATTGACGGCCGCACCGCTGGCCGAGGCGATCGCCGCCGAGACGGGCAGCGACGCGCTCGCCTTTTTCGACGCGATCGCGCCGATCGTGCACCGCGACACGATCGACATGGACGTGGCCTGGATGGCGTCGCGCTGGGACAAGCATGCGGAAGGATCGGAGGGCGATTACATCAACTGCCCGATGACGAAGGAGCAATATCTCGCCTTTCACCAGGGCCTGATCGACGGCGAGAAGACCGAGTTTCGCGAGTGGGAGAAGAACACGCCCTATTTCGAAGGCTGCATGCCGATCGAAGTGATGGCGTCGCGCGGCGAGGATACGCTCCGCTACGGCCCGATGAAGCCGGTCGGGCTGGACAATCCGAAAACCGGGCGCTGGCCCTATGCCGTCGTGCAATTGCGGCAGGATAATGCGCTGGGCACCTTGTGGAATATGGTCGGTTTCCAGACCAAGCTGAAACATGCCGAGCAGGTGCGGCTGTTCCGCACCATCCCGGGGCTGGAAAATGCCGAGTTCGCGCGGCTGGGCGGGCTGCACCGCAACACCTTCCTCAATTCGCCGCAATTGCTGGACGCGACCTTGCGCTTGCGCTCGGCGCCGAACGTGCGTTTCGCCGGGCAGATTACGGGCTGCGAGGGCTATGTCGAAAGCGCCGCGATCGGCTTGCTGGCGGGCCGGTTCTGGGCCGCGGACCTGGCCGAGCGTGCGATCGAGGCGCCGCCCGTCATGACTGCTCTCGGCGCCCTGCTCGGTCACATTACCGGCGGCGCCGATGCGGCGACCTATCAGCCGATGAACATCAATTTCGGGCTGTTCCCGCCGGTCGAGGGAGGCGGCCGCTCGAAGAAGGCGGACCGCAAGCGCCGCTACACCGACCGTGCGCGCGAGGCCCTTGGAACGTGGCAGGCCTCGCTGATCTGAGGCTCGAGCCCAGCCCTAACAGCTGCAATTCGCCTTGGTGCGGGCGGGTGCGCGGCGGCGCGGCGCGGTGGTGGCATATTCCGCGCGGTTGAGTTGCCGATCGCGGTTGCGATCCGCCTCGGCAAAGCGGGTCGAGGTCCGCACCGCCCATTCCTCGAACGACAGGCGGCCGTCGCCATTCTTGTCGAGCCGGCCGAAAGCGCGGCGGCGCGGCTGGTAGAGTTCCTCGAGGACGATGGCGCCATTCTTGTCCTTGTCGGCGCGGTCGAATCGGCGCTGTTCCTTGTTGCGGGTATCGGCGGCGGGTGGCGGCGCGGGCCCTTCCCCGTCATCGCCCTCCTCATCCTGCGCCGCGATCTCGCTGACGAACTGGTCGGGCACGGCGATGCCAGGATCGCTCTGCGCAATGCTCTTCCAGATGAAGAAGCCGCTGAGGATCAGCAAGAAGGCCGCGCCGGCCCCGGCCGCGAATTTGAGCATGCGACTCGCCCCTGCCCTGGAAAATCACGCCAGCGTAATGGAGATTCGGTCCAGATCAGCGCGAATTAAGCGCCAAAATGGTGTCATCGCCCGATCAGGCGGTGGCGCAGCATGCGGGCGATGCGCGGCGGGCTGCCGGGCTCCTCCCAGCGATCGGGGCCGCGCCCCAGATCGCGCGCGGCAAGGCTGGCAATCATGCCGAGGGGACGGAGGGGTTTTGGCCAGCGGGCTGGCAGCGAACGGTTGCGGGCGGCAGCAAGCGCGGCGTCAATATCGGCCCGTTCGGTGCTGTGCCGTGCGAGATCGAGCAGGGCCCAGGCCTCGCCGGCAGGCGCGACCGCAATTTCGCCACCGAGCAAGCGGGCAGACAGGACGAAAAGCGTGCCGCCCCGCGCCTGCGCATAGGTGTCCAGTTCATCTGGCGTGATCGGCTGGTCGCCGGGTAGCAGCGCCCAGCCCGGCTCCATCTCCCCGAGTTCGGCGCCGGTAATGCCGGCCGGCAGGACATACTCCGCCAGACCTTGCAGAATCGGCTCCTTCGGCGGAGGCTCGCGGTCGAGCCGCTCCAGCGCCTCGCGCCACCAGGCCAGCCGGATGCGCGCGATCATCGCCTCGCGCCCGGTGGCGAGGACGCGGCCGAAGGCGCCGTCGAGTGCCCACAAGGCATGGAGCGCGGGTTGAATGGGCGCGGGTGCGCCTCCCAGCGCAAAGGCAATGTCAGTGTTCATCAAAGCTGCGTCATGCCGGACTTGATCCGGCACCCGCCTTCTTCCTGCACCGCGTGAAGAGAAGGCAGGCCCCGGATCAAGTCCGGGGTGACGGTCATGGTCAGCGGTAGCAAACCTTCTTCGCCGCCGCGACGACATCGGCCGCCTTGATCAGCGCCAGTTTCTCGAGGTTGGCGGCATAAGGCAGCGGCACGTCGACGTTGGTGACCCGCAGCACCGGCGCGTCGAGATCGTCAAAGCCTTCCTCCATGCAGATCGCGGCGATCTCGGCCGAGATCGAGCAGACCGGCCAGCCTTCCTCCACGCAGACGATGCGGTTGGTCTTGGCCAGGCTCTTGAGCACCGCTTCCTTGTCGAGCGGACGCAACGTGCGCAGGTCGACCACCTCGGCCTCGATGCCTTCCTCGGCCAGCGTCTTCGCGGCCTCCAGCGATAGCCCGACGCCGATCGAGTAACTGACCAAAGTGACGTCCTTGCCTTCGCGCGCGATCCGCGCCTTGCCGATCGGCAGGGTGCAATCGTCGAGCTTCGGCACGTCGAAGCTCTGGCCGTAGAGCAGTTCGTTCTCGAGGAAGACCACCGGGTCCTCGCTGCGGATCGCGGCCTTCAGCAGGCCCTTGGCGTCGGCGGCACTATAGGGCGCGATCACGATCAGGCCGGGCACCGAGGCGTACCACGGGGCGTAATTCTGGCTGTGCTGCGCGCCGACGCGGCTCGCCGCGCCATTGGGGCCGCGGAATACGATCGGGCAGCGCATCTGGCCGCCCGACATATAATTGGTCTTCGCGGCCGAATTGACGATGTGATCGATCGCCTGCATCGCGAAATTGAAGGTCATGAACTCGATGATCGGTTTCAGCCCGCCCATCGCCGCGCCGGTGCCGACGCCGGCAAAGCCATATTCGGTGATCGGCGTGTCGATCACGCGGCGCGGGCCGAACTCTTCGAGCAGCCCCTGCGTCACCTTGTAAGCGCCCTGATATTCCGCGACCTCCTCGCCCATCACGAACACGCGGTCGTCGGCCCGCATTTCCTCCGCCATCGCGTCGCGCAGCGCCTCGCGCAGAGTCTGGCGAACCATTTCGGTTCCCTCCGGCACCTCGGGCGCGGCCGGTTCGGCCTTGCTGACCAGCTGCGCCGTGCCGGTATCCGCCGGCTTCTTCTCTTCTGCGGCGGGCTCGGCCTTCTGCTCGCTTGGGGTTTCGACCGGCGCCGGAGCAGGAGCCGCAGAAGCCGCTTCGGCATCCTCGCCCTCGCCCAACAGCGTGGCGATCACGGTGCCGACCTTCACCCCGTCCGTGCCTTCCGGCACCAGGATCTTGCCGACTGTCCCTTCGTCGATCGACTCATATTCCATCGTCGCCTTGTCGGTCTCGATCTCGGCAAGCACGGTTCCGGACGTGACGATATCGCCTTCCTTCACCAGCCACTTGGCGAGCGTGCCCTCCTCCATCGTCGGGGAGAGCGCGGGCATTTTCAGTTCGATCGGCATCAGTAGCTCCCCACCAGCACGTCGGTGTAGAGTTCGCCGGGATCGGGCTCGGGCGATTGTTCGGCAAAGTCGGCGGATTCGGCGACGATGGCGCGGATGTCCTTGTCCATCGCCTTCAGCTCTTCTTCCTTCACGCCCAGTTTCTCGAGCTCGCGCTTCGCGGCCTCGATCGGGTCGGATTTGTCGCGGACCGCCTGCACTTCGTCGCGCGAGCGATATTTGGCCGGGTCGGACATGCTATGGCCGCGATAGCGATAAGTCTTGAGCTCCATCAGCACCGGCCCCTTGCCGCTGCGCACCCATGCGACCGCCGTCTCGGCCGCGCCGCGCACCGCGAGCACATCCATGCCGTCCACCTGCATGCCGGGGATGCGGAAGCTATCGCCGCGCTTGTACAATTGGTCTTCGGCGCTGGCACGATTGACGCTCGTGCCCATCGCATATTGGTTGTTCTCGATCACGAAAATGATCGGCAGGTCCCAGAGCGAGGCCATGTTGAAGCTCTCATAGACCTGGCCCTGGTTGGCCGCGCCGTCGCCGAAATAGGCCATGCAGACGCCATTATCGCCGGAATATTTGTGCTTGAAGGCCAGCCCCGTGCCCAGGCTGACCTGCGCGCCGACAATGCCGTGGCCGCCATAAAATTTATGCTCGACGCTGAACATGTGCATCGAGCCGCCCTTGCCCTTCGAGATGCCGGCCTGCCGACCGGTCAGCTCGGCCATGATCACGTTCGGATCGATGCCATAAGCGAGCATGTGGCCGTGATCGCGATAGCCGGTGATCACGCTGTCGGTGTCGCCGTTCAGCGCCGACTGCAACCCGACCGCGACCGCTTCCTGGCCAATATAAAGGTGGCAGAAACCGCCAATCAGGCCGAGGCCGTAAAGCTGCCCCGCCCGCTCCTCGAAGCGGCGGATGAGCAGCATCTGGCGGTAGAATTCGAGCAGGGTCGCCTTGTCGGCCTTGAACCGTTTCGGTTCAGGCGGGCGCTCGCGATTCGGGGTGGCGGGTGCGGGCGACGCGGATGCGCGCTTGGCGGCTGCTCGGGCCATGTTTCGGCCTCTCCCTCTATGCTTCTATCGCGGCGTTGCGCCGGACCTATGGCGGCAAATGCTAGGAGTCGCAACGGTGCGTCGCAACGGGTGCCATAGCGGCTTGCAACTCAGTCCAGGGTGATGACGAACTCGTTGCCGGCGACGACGCCGAGCTGGCGGCGCGCTTCCTCCTCGGCGAGGTCGGCGTCCGGATTGCGCGGATCGAGCAATTCGGAGCGATGCGCGAGCCGCGCTTCCTCCGCCTTCAAGCCGTCGAGTTTCACCTGCTGCTCGGCCGCCGCGCGGCGATATTCGCCCCACGACATCACGCCATTGTCGCCCACGAGCGCGGAGGCAAGGAAATAGCCAAAGATCACAAGCCCGATCGCCGGAAGGGCGACGCGCTTGATCAAGGCAAAGGGACGAGGGGCGGTGACGGGCATTAACCGCGACTAGAATCAGGAAAATCGAGGCGAATCAAGCCGCCTACGCTCATTTATTGCGAGAAAGCGACAGGATGAGGCCTAGCGGCACAAATAAGAGCTAGCGGTCCGCGCTGCCCTCGCTCGCGACCAGCACTGGACCGCTGCTATAATGGCAATAGCCGCCCAGCATGATGATATCGCCGCTGCGCGCCATTTCGGCCTCGGCCTGCCGCAAACGCCGCCCGCAGCTGTCGATCCGCCCCACCAGGGTGACCGCAATCTCATTATGGCCTGTCAGGCCAATCCCCAGCGCATGCGCATTATCGACGCCGATCCGGCTGGATGAGCCCGGAGCCGCCATCAGGATGCGACCGGCCGTTACCCCGCGAACCTGCACGCAGCGCCCAAGCCAGGCATCGCCGCCGGCCATGATCTCGTCAATCGATGCGCGCGTCGTTTCGGCAGGCGCGCAAGGGGTTAGCGGGCTCGCATGCGCTGGTTGCGGCGAGGCCAACATGGCGGTGAGGAACAGGATCGACATGATGTGACAGTCTCACACGACGACAATCCAGTCACCCGAAAATATCGCGCCCCGCATAGATGGCCGAGCCGCCCAATTCTTCCTCGATCCGGAGCAGTTGATTGTATTTGGCCAACCGGTCGGAACGGGCCAGCGAACCCGTCTTAATCTGCCCGCAATTGGTCGCGACGGCGAGGTCGGCGATGGTCGTGTCCTCGGTCTCGCCCGAGCGGTGCGACATGACCGCGGTATAAGAATTGCGGTGAGCGGTGGTGACCGCTTCCAGCGTCTCGGTCAGGGTGCCGATCTGGTTGACCTTGATCAGGATGGAATTGGCGAGGCCTTCCTCGATCCCGTCCAGCAGCCGTGCCGGATTGGTCACGAACAGATCGTCGCCGACCAACTGGAGCGCATCGCCGAGCCGCTCGGTGAGGACTGCCCAGCCCTGCCGGTCGTCCTCGCCCATGCCGTCCTCGATCGAGCGGATCGGGTAGGCCGAGGCCAGTTCGCCGAGATAGTCGGCCATCTGTTCGGACGAGAGCGTCCGCCCCTCCCCTTCGAGCCGATACGCGCCGTCCTTGAAGAATTCCGTCGCGGCGCAATCGAGCGCCAGCACGACGTCGTCGCCGGGCTTGTAGCCGGCCTGCTCGATCGCCTTCATGATCAGGTCGAGCGCCTCGCGCGCGGAGCCGATGTTCGGCGCGAAGCCGCCTTCGTCCCCGACCGCTGTGGATAGCCCGGCCTGGTGCAGCCCCTTCTTCAGCGTGTGGAAAATCTCCGCACCACAGCGCAGCCCTTCGCTGAACGTCTCAGCCCCGACCGGCATGATCATGAATTCCTGGAAATCGATCGGATTGTCGGCATGCGCGCCGCCATTGAGGATGTTCATCATCGGTACCGGCAGGGTCCGCGCCGAAACGCCGCCAATATAGCGGTAGAGCGGCAGCCCGCGCGCGTCGGCCGCGGCCTTGGCAGTAGCGAGCGACACGCCCAGGATCGCGTTCGCGCCGAGCCGCATCTTGTTGTCGGTGCCATCGCATTCGATCATCAACTCGTCGATCTCGAGCTGGTCCTCCGCCTCGTTGCCGATGATCAACTGCGCGAGCTCGGAATTGACGCTGTCTACCGCCTGCTCGACGCCCTTGCCGAGCCAGCGCGTATCGTCGCCGTCGCGCTTCTCGACCGCCTCATAAGCGCCGGTCGATGCCCCCGACGGGACGGCCGCGCGACCCAGGCTGCCATCCTCCAGCAGCACCTCGACTTCGACCGTCGGCTGGCCGCGGCTGTCGAGGATCTGGCGGGCATGAACGTCGATGATCGCGGTCATTGTTTCGGCTCCGATATGGCTTATCTTGGAAAGCGAGGCGCGTTTCGCCGGCGGCTTATCGGGGCCATGCGCGGCACGCAACTTTCGCGTCGGCGGCGGAACGAGAAGCCCGGCGCGAGTGTTCAGGGCTTTGAATATCATCTTGCCGACCAAGGAGGATTTGCCATGCCGTCTCGCCAGACCGGACTTCCCGAGGGAACCGATCACATCATCGACACCAATATCGACCTCGGTGAGGGCAGCGAGACAAAGGCTGGCGGCACCGGCGGCGCCGGCGGCGGACAGAGCCGCGCGCTCACCAAGGCCGGCGACGACGCGCCGGAGGGATCGGCCTTTCAATTCGACAAGGATAAAGGCGGCGGCGAAAGTGGCGGCGGCATTGTCGGGCAGGTCCGCGAACAGATCAGCACGCTAACCGGCCAGGCCGGCGACAAGGCGCGCGAATATGCCGACGACGGCAAGAGCCGCGCGACCGGCCTGCTGCAAAGCTTGGCCGAAATCCTGGCCGACGCCTCGGGTTCGGTCGAGGACAAGCTCGGCGGGCAATATGCCGGGGTCGGCCGCAAGGCTTCGGATTCGATCAAGTCGCTGGCCTCGACCATCGACGAGCGCAGCATCGACGATCTCGTCGCGGATGCGCGCGCCTTCGTGGAGCGCAGCCCGGCGGTGGCGATCGGCATCGCTGCCTTGGTCGGTTTCGCGGTCGCGCGGGTCGTGCGCAGCGGCATCGGCGAGTTCCGCGACGACGGGACCGATGATGCCCGGAATGGCTGAAGACCAAGGCGGCCTGCTCGCCTCGCAGGCCAATGATCCACGCGAGGAATCGATCGGCGGGCTGTTCACGCGGCTGATCGAGGATGGCAAGGCCTATGCCCGCGCCGAGATCGACGTGGTCAAGCAAGTCGCGCGGCATCGCGGGCAGCGCGCCAAAAAGGGTGCCGGTCTGCTCGGGATCGGCATCGTCTTCCTGCTGTGCGCGCTGCAGGCGCTGGTGCTCTCACTCGTGCTCGGCCTGGCGACTCTGATCGGGCCGTTCGGCGCGGGCATGACGATCTTCGCGATCTTCGCGCTGGTCGGCCTGCTGGCCGCGCGGGCCGGTGCGAGAGGCCTGTCGGCACTCGGTGGCGATCAGGAAGAGAAAGCCGCAATGGCGCGGGCGGAGAATCAGCCATGAGCGCCGAAGATCTCGCCGCGCTGGAACAGGCCAGGCGTAATTCGGCCCGTGCGAAGGCGCGGGTGCAGAGCACGGCCGGCGCGCTCAAGGAGCGGCTCAAGCCCGCCAACCTCGCTGCGAACGCGATCGACGGCGTCCGGCACAAGACCGAGGTGGCGAGCAGCAAGGTCGCCGGAACGATGCGCAAACGCCCTGCGGCGTCCACCGTGGTCGCGACAATTGCCGCTTTGGTGCTGTTCCGCAAACCATTGAAGAAACTGGCCTGCCGACTGTTCGGCAGAAGCCGAAAACCCAATCCCGACGCGACGGCTCGTATCCCCGCCGCCGCCTCGCCTTTGCAGGAGTAAGATCATGGCGACGAAGAATGTAACCAATGGTGCGACCGCCGCGAACGACAAAGCCGGCAGCGGCGCCAGCCGCCGCATCGGCGACAATCCGGTGGCGGCGCTGGGCGCCGGCTTCGCAGTGGGTGCCCTAGTCGGCGCCTTATTGCCCTCCAGCCGCCGCGAGCGTGAGGCGCTCCAGCCGATCGGTGCGAAGCTGGGCGAGGCCGCACGCGGCGCGGTCGACACCGGGCGGGAAAAGGTCAGCCGGCTCAGCGACGAGGTGGTGACGCAGGTGCGCAGCAGCGTCGATCAGGTCGTCGCGAAGGCCAAGGAAGAAACCAGCGCCTGAGTTTCATGCCCGGCCTTGCGGAAATGCCGTGCCCTCGCCTAACGCGAGGCGGCATTTTCCGCGAGGAATCACAGACTCATGAGTAAGCTTCATCTCGTTTTCGGCGGCCGCGTGCGCGATCCGCAGGGCCTCGACTTCGTCGATCTGGAGAAGATCGACCTGGTCGGCCTTTACGCGAGCTATGCGGAAGCCGAGGAAGCATGGCGCGGCAAGGCGCAACGCACTGTGGACGATGCCGAAATGCGATATGTCGTCGTGCACCTACACCGCTTGCTCGAGCCCGACGTCGCGGAGACGCCGGAATAGGCTCCGGCTTCACGCTTTCCGATAGCGCCAAAGCAAGAGCGGCCGGGCGAGCAGCACGCCGACGACAAATCCCCCGACATGCGCGCCGACCGCGAGCAGGATCCCGTCCGCTCCCGCACTCAGCACGATCGCAAGCGCCACCTGCAGGACGACCCAGGCGGCGAGCAACCATAAAATGTTGAGCCACAATGCGGCCCGTGGATCGGCGACGCGCACCCGATTTCGCCCGAACAACATCGCATAGGCGCCGATGACAGCCGAGATCGCGCCGCTCGCGCCGATCATGGGATAGGGCGACATCGGGGCGAGCGCGAATTGCGCCGCCGCGGCTGCATAGGCCCCCACGACGTACAAAATGACAAGGCCCACAGGCCCGATCGCCCCCTCGACCGAACGGCCGCAGAACACGAAAATAAGCAGGTTGAAAAAAAGGTGGAACAGGCCGGCGTGCAGCAGGGTGGCGGTCAGCGGCGTGACCAGCGACAGCGGGAAGTTCGTGCCCTGGCTCCAATCGGGCGCAAAGAACGCACCATAGCCGACCCAGCGCGGCTCCATCACCTCGACGATTAGGAACGCCAAGCCAGTGACCAGCGCAATCGCAACCGTCGCCCGCGCGGTCTGCCAGCTGTCGGGAGTTCGCACGTCCTACTTAAATTCGATCTTGGCGATCTCGAAATAGCGGTCGCCGGAGGGCGCCGAGAATTCCACTTCGTCCCCTTTGGTGCGGCCGATCAGAGCGCGGCCCAGCGGCGAGGAATAGCTGATCCGGCCGACCTTCGCGTCCGCCTCGGTCTCGCCGACAATCTGGTAGACAATCTTCTTGTCATTCTCGTCGATCAGCTCGACCGTCGCGCCGAACACCACCTTGTCGCCGGACAAGGTCTTCGGGTCGATCACCATCGCGCGGCTCAGCCGGTCGTCGATATCGGCGATCATCGCCTCAATCTGGCCCTGCCGCTCCTTGGCGGCGTGATATTCGGCATTTTCGGAAAGGTCGCCATGGGCGCGCGCTTCCTCGATCGCGTCGATCACTTGCGGGCGCTCGCTTTTCAACGCCCGCGCTTGGGTCTGGAGCATTTCATAGCCCTCGACCAGCATCGGCATCTTATCGACCGTAGCCATCCAAACTCGCCTTTCAAAAACCAGCCGACCGGACGCAACACCAAGGATACGCCCGCCCGAAGACCATCTTGTCGGAAGAATTCCCGCTTCAGGAGTTGGAATAATAATCCTGAAGGGCGCGCACTTCAAGCCGATGCGCTTGCAGCGCCTCGATGGCGAGCACCGCGGCCGCGCTGGACGCCGCCGTCGTGAAGTAAGGAATGCGCTGCTGCACTGCCGACGCGCGAATGGACGCGCTGTCCTTGTGACTCTGCCAGCCCTCGGTGGTGTTGAACACCACGTCGATCTCGCCATCCTTGATCTTGTCGACGATGTGCGGGCGGCCCTGCGCCACCTTGTTGACCTGCTCCACCTGCAAGCCTTGCGCCTTCAGATAGTCCGCCGTGCCGCCGGTCGCCACGACCTTGAAGCCCAGGCCCAGGATCGTGCGGATCGCGTCGGCGATCATCGGCTTGTCGCCATTCTTGACCGAAACGAACACGGTGCCGCTCGTCGGCAGATCGTTCCCCGCGCCCTGCTGAGCCTTCAAAAAGGCGCGGGCGAAATCGCTGTCGATGCCCATCACTTCGCCGGTCGATTTCATCTCCGGGCTCAGCACCGGATCGACGCCCGGGAAGCGCGCGAACGGAAAGACCGCTTCCTTGACCGCGATATGATCGATGTGCCGGTCGATCACCGGCAGATCCGCCAGTTTCTCGCCCGCCATAACCCGCGCCGCGACCTTGGCGACCGGCGCCCCGATCGCCTTGGCGACGAACGGCACGGTGCGGCTGGCGCGCGGGTTCACCTCGATCAGATAGACCTGGTTCTCCTTCACCGCGAACTGG
>JBBSLM010000025.1:0-14109 GCA_038255245.1 Sphingomonadales bacterium | reverse complement strand
GGCGGAGGAGAGGCCGTTGTTCGCGACGATCCGCTCCGCCGCGGCGATCAAAGCCGGAGCGAGCGCGGGCGTGGTGGTCAGCAGTCTGCGCCCGGGCACCGGCGTGAACGGCACCGCGATCTGCAGCTTGGGATAATAATCACCGCCGGCGCGCGCGAAAGCGTCGGCCCAGCCATGATCAAAGACATATTCGCCCTGACTGTGGCTCTTGGCGTAAGCGGGAAGCACCGCGTCCGGCCGCCCGTCCGGGCCGTCGATGGCGATCGGGACCGGCTGCCAGCCGGTGCGCGGGCCCACGCTTCCGGAGGATTCCAACGCGGCCAGGAAAGCGTGCGAGAGGAACGGATTGCCCGTCCCGGCGCAGCGGTCCCAAGCGGCCGCGTCGAATGCTGCGACCCCGCTGGCGATGCGTGCGACGATCGGCTCGCCGCTCATCAAGCCCCTACCCCACAAGGGGGGAGGGCTCTGGTGAGCTCATGCATTACGCACTCTGCTTCACCGCCACCACCGCGTCGATCTCGACGGCGACGCCGAGCGGCAGAGTGGGGACGCCGACGGCGCTGCGGGCATGGCGGCCGATTTCGCCGAACACGTCCTGCATCAGTTCCGACGCGCCGTTGGCGACTTTCGGCTGATCGGTGAAATCGCCGGTCGAATTGACGAACACGCCCAATTTCACGATCCGCTCGACCCGGTCGAGGCCAACCGCCTTGTCGATCTGGGCGAGCAGCATGATGCCGCTGGCGCGCGCGGCCGCGATGCCGTCTTCCAGGCTTACATCCTCGCCCAGCCGACCCTTGATCAGCTGGCCATCCTGCTGGCTGATTTGCCCCGAAATGTGCAGCAGGCCATTCGCCTCGACGGCGGGCACGTAGGAGGCGACCGGCGCGGCGGCGGCGGGAAGGGTGATGCCGAGTTCGGCAAGGCGATCGTGGATTTTGCTCATGGGCGGGGCGCTAGGCCTTCACCTCGTCCCGCGCAACCGCGAAGCCGGCGAAGCTTTGTGATACCGGCATCAGTTCCAGCGTGTTGATGTTGACGTGCGCCGGAAGGGTCGCGGTCCAAAGGATCGTGCCTGCGATATCCTCGGCCGTCATCGGCTGCATGCTGCCGTAAAGTTTGTCCGAAGCCTCCTGGTCGCCGCCGGTGCGGACCAGGGTGAATTCGGTTTCGACCATGCCCGGCTCGATCGAGGTGACGCGCACGCCGCTGCCGTGCAGGTCGCAGCGCAGGTCCAGCGAAAATTGGCGGACGAAGGCCTTGGTCGCGGCATAGATCGCGCCGCCGCGATAGGGATAGGTGGCCGCGACCGAGCTGAGGTTCACGATTCCGCCCCTGCGCGCGATCAGGCCGGGCAGCAGGTGGCGCGTCATTGCGACCAGGCCGGTGATGTTGGTCTGGATAACGTTGAGGCTGTCATCCAGTTCGGAATCCTGAAAGCCGGTCATGGGTGGCGCCAGACCGGCATTGTTGACCAGCAGATCGATCTCGCCGAGCCCATCCAGCGCCGCGGGAAAGCTGTCGACGGCGCGCATGTCGAGCACCAGCGGGCGGAAGGCGTCGCCCAGCTCGCCAGCAAGTTCGTCCAGCCGCTCGCGGCGGCGGCCGGTGCCGATCACGGTCCAGCCTGCGCCCGCAAACGTGCGCGCCGTGGCGGCGCCGATGCCGGCCGTGGCGCCGGTGATCAGGACAGTCTTGCTCATGCGGCTTTCTCCAGCGGGGCAGGGCCTTCCGCGAATCGTTCGAGGATCCACGGCACGGCCTCGGCCCAATGATCGATGCGGGTGTGCGCGTGCGGCGCGGGCGGGGTGGCGCCGGCCAGGCGCGGCTCGGCGATCATGTGCAGCCGCCAGACCGAAGGGGCGTGATTGGCGACGCTGTGATGGTGGACGGCCAGATCGTCGACGAACAAGGCCACGCTCGGCTGCATCTGGGCGATCAGCTCGTCAACCGGCCGCCCCTTGCCGCCGCGATTGCACAGCACGCGGTGATGGATGGCGAAACGGCCCAATTGCTCGACCCGCCCGGCCTCGTAGCGGTCGCCGATATTGGTCAGCACGACAATGTCCGCATGCTCGCCGATCGCCTGCAGCGCCTCGACCGCGCCGGGCACGACATTCTGGCGGTGCATCTCGGTGTCGAAGAAGCCGTCTAGCAACGGCCAGACTTCCTCCTCCGCAACCGGCTGGCCCTCACCATCGCGCAAAGCGTCGCGGAACGCGCTGGCGGTGAGGTTGAAGCTCAGCCCACGCGTTTCCGATACCCAGTCGGCGAAGTGGCTGACCATGTGCAGCAGCACTTCGTCGCAATCGGTGATCAGCAAAGGCCGGCTCATGCTTCCAACTCCTGCCGGGCCGCGACCAAGGCGGCGGGGGTGACGCCCAGCTCGTCCGCGGCGGCGATCAGGTCCGGCTCGTGCGCCTCCAGGAACCGCAGAATCGCCGAGAGCGTGCCCGGCTCCTCCAGCGCCACGCGCAGCAATTCCGGCGTCAGGCCGGTGGTGTCGAGCAGGCGCTGGGCGCGGGCCTCGTCGCGCAGGGTCCAGGCCAGGGCGGCAAGCGCCAGCGGCTCCGGGGCGGTACGATTTACGTTTTGTCTGATCATAGCTTAGGAATGTGCCCGTGGTTCAGAAAATCCTGATTGTCGAGGACAACGAGCTCAATTTGCGGCTGTTCTGCGACCTGCTGCGCGCGCATGCCTATGAAGTGGAGCCGGTGCGCGACGGGCGCGAGGCGCTGGAGCGCGCGCGCGCGTTCGCGCCGGACCTGATCGTCATGGACATCCAGATGCCGCACGTCAGCGGGCTGGAGCTGATCGAGCAATTGAAGGCCGAAGACGGCTTGCGCGCCGCGCCGATCCTGGCGGTGACGGCCTATGCCGCGAAAGGCGACGAGGAACGCATCCGCGACGCGGGCGCGGAAGGCTATGTGTCGAAGCCGATCTCGGTGATGAAATTCGTCGAAGCGGTGCGCGGCCTGCTGGCGGCGCGCGAGGCGGCGGAAGCCGATGCTGCAGCCCCGCTGGATCCCGGCCTGCGCCGGGATGACGCAGGACCTAAGGGCGAGACGCCCTAAGGTCGTACGTCACTTGATCTTCGATTCCTTGAACTCGACATGCTTGCGCACGACGGGGTCATATTTGCGGAAGACCATCTTCTCGGTGGTGTTCCGCGGATTCTTCTTCGTCACATAATAGAAGCCGGTGTCGGCCGTGCTGACGAGCTTGATCTTGACGGTGGTCGGCTTGGCCATCTCAAATTCCTGATGTCTTGAAACGAAAGGAGCGGCGTCAGGCGCCGCTCACACGTCGGCGCGGCACATGCGTCGGAGGCGGGCGAAAGTCAAGCCGAGTCGAGGATCAGTAAGCCCGCGCCACCGCGAATTCCGCCGCCTCGATCATCGCCGCCTTGGCGCGGCTGGCGGGGAAGGGGCCGAGCGCGTCGATCGCGCGGCGGGCGTAGAGGCGGGCGCGCTCGTGCGTGTCCGCGAGGGCCGAACTCGCCCCAAGCAGGCGGCGGGCATAAGCCAGATCCTCGCCCGAAATGCGCTCGCCGCTCATCGCCTGCCGCCAGAAAATGCGCTCGTCGCTATCGCCGCGCGCATAAGCGAGGATGACGGGGAGCGTGATCTTGCCGTCGCGGAAATCGTCGCCCTGGTCCTTGCCCATGGTCGCGGCATCCTCGGCATAATCGATCGCATCGTCGACCAGCTGGAAGGCGATGCCGAGGTTGCGGCCATAGGCGTCGAGCGCTGCCTCCGTCGCCTCGTCCCGCTCGGCCACGACCGCGGCGATACGGCAGGCGGCCGCAAAGAGCGCGGCGGTCTTGGCGCTGATGATGTCGAGATAGCGGTCCTCGCCAATCTCGACCTGGCGCTGGGCAGAGAGCTGGTTGACCTCGCCCTCGGCGATCACGTTGGAGGCGCGCGAGAGGATTTTCAGCACTTTCAGGCTGCCATCCTCGACCATCAGCTCGAACGAGCGCGAGAAGAGGAAATCGCCGACCAGCACGCTCGCCGGATTGCCCCAAATGATGTTGGCGGTGCGGCGGCCGCGCCGCAGTCCCGAACCATCGACGACGTCGTCGTGCAACAAGGTGGCGGTGTGAATGAATTCGACCGCGGCGGCGAGCTTGTGGTGGCGATTGCCCTGATAATCGAGCAGCCGCGCGCTCGCGAGCGTGAGCATCGGCCGCATCCTTTTGCCGCCGCCCGCGATCAAATGACCGGCGAGCTCGGGGATCAGCGTCACTTCGCTTTGCATCCGGTCGAGGATGACGGCATTCACATGATTGAGATCGGCCGCGACCAGCGCCAGCATCGGGTCGAGCGACGGCGCGCTGCGCCGGTCGAGCTGATGGATCGTAGCGGTCACGAGGGCCGCTTAGGCGCGTTTGGGAGGTTCGGCAATTGGCAGGCGCAGGCGCGCCAGGAGGCCGCCCAAATCTTCGCTTTCCTCCAGCGCCACCGAGCCGCCGTAAATCTCCGCGACGTCGCGGACGATGGCGAGGCCGAGGCCGGTGCCGGGCTTGCCGGTGTCCAGGCGGGCGCCGCGGTCGAAGATGGCGATGCGCTGGCTCTCCGGGATGCCGGTGCCGTCATCCTCCACTTCGATCTCGACGCAATCTTCGGTCGTGGCGACGGTGACGAACACCCGGCCGCCGCCATATTTCGCGGCATTCTCAATCAGATTGCCGAGCAGTTCGTCCAGATCCTGACGCTCCACCCGGGCCATCGCCTTCTTGTCGCCGGCCAGGTCGATGGTGACATTCTCGTACAGGATGCTGACCGCACGCTCGACCGCCTTGAGTGCCGGCCAGACCTCGGTGCGGGCCTGCGCGGAGGAGCGGCGGCCGACGGCGCGGGCGCGGGCGAGATGGTGATCGACCTGACGGCGCATGGTCCGCGCCTCCTGCATCACCGTCGCAGGCAGATCCGGGCTCTTCGCGGTCGCGGCGTTGGTGATGACGGTGAGCGGCGTCTTCAGCGCGTGGGCGAGGTTGCCGGCGTGGCGCCGCGCTTCCTCGGCCTGCTGCTCATTGTGGGCGAGCAATTGGTTCACTTCCTCGGTCAGCGGTGCGATCTCGCGGGGCAGCCGCTCGTCGATCCGGGAATTTTCGCCCGACCGGATCGCGACGATGGCGCGGCGGACTTTGCGCAGTGGCCACAGGCCGTAGATGGTTTGCAGCGCCGCGAGCACGATCAGGCCGAGCGCCAGGATGCCGAACGAGATCAGCATTGTCGTGCGCAACTCGTAAATCTGCTTGTCGAGCTCGACCCGGTCCTGCGCGACCTGGAAACGCCAAAGCAGGTCGGAGCCGGGCAGCCTCACCTCCCGCTCGGCGACGCGCAGCACTTCCGACAACGAGGCGCTGTAGAACTCGCGACTGTCGGCATATTGGACTTCCGCTTCGGCGATGGGCCGGGTGGTATCGAGGGTACGGTCCCACAAGGAGCGGGACGGAAAGGGCTCGCGGCCCGGCGCGGAAATCTGGAAATACATGCCGGAATAGGGGGTGAGGAAGCGCTGGTCGGCGGGCAGCTCGTCTAGCAGCAATTCGCCGTCCGGCCCGATCTGCGACGTTGCGACGAGCCCGGTCAGCACGTCATTCAGGCGATCGTCGAAATTGCGCGTGATCGCCGAATTCAGCACCCGGTCGAGCGCAAAAGCGCCGCCGCTCAGCAGGATGACGATCCAGATCGTCGAGATGACGATCATGCGCCGGGTCAGCGACCCGGTGGAGGTGGGCCTGGGCTTGCGCTTGCGCGCCGCTCTGGGTTCGGGGGGCGCTTCGGCCATCTCTGGCGTATCGCCGCTCATGGCTGACCGAAAGCTGAAGCCCAAAGCTTCAGCCGCGCGGCTCCTCGAGGCTGTAGCCGAGGCCGCGGATGGTGGTAATCACTTCGGCGCCCAACTTCTTGCGGATGCGGGTAACGAACACCTCGATCGTATTGGAATCGCGGTCGAAATCCTGGTCGTAAATATGCTCGATCAGCTCGGTGCGGCTGACCACCTTGCCCTTGTGATGGAGCAGATAGGAGAGGAGTTTATATTCCTGCGCCGTCAGCTTCACCGGCTCGCCGTCCAGGGTGACGCGGCCGGAGCGGGTGTCGAGGCGGACGTCGCCGGCGATCAGTTCGGAGCTGGCATTGCCCGAGGCGCGGCGGATGAGCGCGCGCAGGCGGGCGATCAATTCCTCGGTCTGAAACGGCTTGGCGAGATAATCGTCGGCGCCGGCATCGAGCCCGGCCACCTTGTCGGACCAGCTGTCGCGCGCGGTCAGGACCAGCACGGGGACCTTGATCCCCTCCTTGCGCCAGCGGTCGAGCACGGTCAGCCCGTCCACTTCCGGCAGGCCCAGGTCGAGGATGATCGCGTCATAGGCCTCGGTGCTGCCCAGATAATGGCCGTCCTCGCCATCGGTGGCGAGATCGACCGCATAGCCGGCGCCCTCCAGGGTCGCGCGCAGCTGCCGGCCGAGATTGGGCTCGTCCTCAACGATCAACACCCGCATATGCGTCTCCTCAGCGGGCGACCGATGAACGGCGCCCGTTTTCGTTCATCTTCGCGCGTATGACGATGTTTGCGTCGTTACGGAAGCGTGATTCGCGGAGGCGTGGGACGGCCCGGCGATGGCGTCCTGACGTCAGCCGTTGCTCTCAACAACCGATGCAGCGAATCGGGTTGCCGCTGCGCGCATCGACATCCACCAGGATGACGTTCGCGCCGCGCATGAAGCGCAGACGATAGATCCTGCCACCGATCAGATCCGCGCCGATCAAATTCGCGCCCGGAAGCCGGGCCGCGATTCGATCGCGGATCACGTTCAGCGGCAGGATGTCGCCCTGCTGCACGCTGCGCGCCGCCTCCAGCCGGTCCGGAGCGCCGCCACGCGCGCGCTGATCGCCGGCATGGGCCGGCACCGCGACAGCGGTGAACGCGCACAGGGCGGCCAGAAGGTGAGGAAGCTTACGCATTTCGTTACAATCCAACGGAATCTCTCGAGGTCGAGCCGCTTATCGCCGCAAGCCATTGAATATCCCCTGAATGCTGGCATTCGGTCCCGTTCATGTGGCGCGATTGCCACAGAATTGCCGCATGTGGGGCAGCCTTGCCACACGCGCTTGATGCCGAATCAGCCGGCGCGGCGGGCGGGCAAGACGCGCGGGTCACGCAGGATCGCGGCGGAGGCGAGAGACACGATCAGCCCCACCGGCGCGATCTCGAGGAAGGTGATCGGCATGCGGAAGAGCGGGTTGCGATAGGCCTCGCCGATTTGCGCCAATTCCGCCTGCTTGGCCTGGATCGCGGCCGCCGTCGCGCCGTCCGCCTGCATCGATTGCACGATCCCGGCGCTATATTCGGAGATGAAATCGCGCCCCGAGGCGGCCAGCACCGCTTCCCATCCAAGGACGTAAAGCAGGGCCGCGACCAGCGCGACACCGAGCCCGAGCCCCAAGGCGGGCAGGAAGCGGATCACGCCGCCGCGCTCGACGTCGCGATAGCGCTTCACCGCGACAAAGATGAGCGAGAGCCCGGCCAGCATGACGAGGTAGCCGAACCATTCGGACTGGAAATGGTCGGGCAGTTCGACGAACAGTCCGGCCGAAATCACGGAGATGACGATCGCCCCCGCGATCGCGCCATAGACCAAGGCATATCTCATGCTGCGTCCCCTTCCGCCGCCGGAATAAGCCGTCGATGGTGCGCCGGCTATCGCCCGGAAGGGTGATTGCTACGGAATCAAAGCGAGGAAACGCGCTTTTTCGATCGCCTGCACGCGGCGCTGCACTTCCAGCTTCTCATACACGCGGGCGAGGTGTGTCTTTACGGTGTTGGGCGAGATGCCGAAGCGCCGCGCAATCTCCTTGTTCGATTCGCCGCTGGCCAGCGCCTCGAGCATCTCGACTTCGCGCGGGGACAAGCCCAGCGAGCGGATCGCCGCATCGTTGCGCGCGAAGGGACCGGCCGGGGCAGTGCGCGGCGTCAGCTTGATCCCCGCCCAGATGCCGAGCGCGACGAAGCCGACCGCCAGCAGGCCGATATAGATTTCCGTCGAGAAGCCGCGCGCGAGATAGCGATATTCCGCCCAGGTCAGCGCCAGCGCCGCCGCGGCGAGCGCGATCGCATAGAGGATGATGGTGCGGACCATGAGGCGGGAGACTGGCAGAAAGGATGCGTCGCCTTCAAGAGAAAGCCCGTCATTGCGAGCCGCAGGCGAAGCAATCCACTGCCCGCAACGCTCGGGATGGATTGCTTCGTCGCCGCGCTCCTCGCAATGACGGTGCAGAAGATCAGGGGGTGCGCATGAAGCTGCGAATTTCGAGGATGCTGGCCGGGGCGATCGCCCTCGCGCTGACTGCGGGACCCGCCGCCATCGCCCAGGATCGCGGCGGTATGGAGCGCGTGCCGGACCGCCAGCCGGGCGAAGGCGAGGGCCCCTACAATCGCCTCGTTATCCGCAACGCGATGATGATCGAGGGCAGCGGGCAGCCGCCCCGCGGCCCCGTCGATATCGTCGTGTCCGGTAACCGGATCGAGAGCATCCGCGGCGCGGGCACACCCGGCCTGCCGCCGCGCGCCAATCGCCCGCCGAACGATGCGGATCGCGAGATCGATGCGACCGGCATGACCGTCATGCCCGGCTTCGTCGACGTGCACGGCCACAATGGCGATCCCGACAAGGCGAACAATGCGACCTACGGCTACCGGCTGTGGCTGGCGCATGGCGTCACCTCCGTGCGCGGCGTCGGCCTCTATTTCGGCGTGAACAACGCCTCGCTCGACGATCGCCGCCGCAGCAATGCCAACACGATCGTCGCGCCGCGCCTGTTCGCTTATTGCGCGGTCGGCGATTGCTGGCCGAACGGCGACGTGCGGACGGCCGAGCAGGGCCGCGCCTGGGTCCGCTGGCTCGCGGCCAACGGCTATGACGGCGTGAAATTGTTCAACAGCGAACCGGCCGCGGTCACGCAGGCGGTGATCGAGGAGGCCCGCGCCCAGCGGCTCGGCACGGTCGCGCATCTCGGGCAGGGAGGCGTCGCCGAGGTCAATGCCGACCGCGCCACCGAATTCGGCCTGTCCGGGATCACGCACTTTTATGGCCATTTCGAAAGCCTGCTGCGCGACCGGCGGCTGCCTTCCTATCCGGTCGATTACAATATGGCGGACGAGCAATGGCGCTTCAGCCAGGTCGCGCGGCTGGCCGACCAGGCGGTCGAGCCGGGCTCGCCGCAATGGCAGGCCTATCTGGAGCGGCTGCTGGAACGCAATGTCACCATGTCGCCCACCTTCAACATCTATTCCGCCAGCCGCGACGTGATGCGCGCCCGCACCGCCGAATGGCACGATCGCTACACGCTCCCCTCAATGCAGCGTTTCTTCCAGCCCAGCCGCGAGCATCACGGCTCCTATTTCTGGAACTGGACCACGCATGACGAGGTCGCGTGGCGGCGCTTTTTTCAGCTGTGGATGCGGCTGGTGAACGATTACAAGAATATGGGCGGGCGGGTCACGGTCGGCTCCGACCCCGGCTATATCTACCAGAGCTGGGGCTTCCCCTACGTCGCCGAGCTGGAGATGCTGCAGGAGGCCGGCTTCGCGCCGCTGGAAGTGATCCAGGCCGCGACGATCAACGGCGCGCGCGAGATTTATGCGGCGCGCGGCGAGGAGCCGCCGTTCGGCCTGATTCGCGTCGGCATGATGGCCGATCTGGTGATCGTGCCGGGCAACCCGCTGGCCAATCTCAAATTGCTCTACGGCACCGGCCACGAAGTGCTGAACCCCGCCACCAACCGCGTCGAGCGGGTCGGCGGCGTGCGTTGGACGATCAAGGACGGCATCGTCTACGACGCGCCGGCCTTGCTGGAGAGTGTCGCGCGGATGGTGGAAGAAGCACGGGCGCGGGAAAGTTCGCCCGGCCAATAGGTTGAGTGGCGCGCGCGAGCCGCTACATCGCGCGCATGTCCGCACCCGTCCTCGCTTTTGAAAATCTCGGCCTTGTCCAGGGCTCCGGCTGGCTGTTTCGCGGCCTGGACATCTTCGTCGGCGGTCGCGACCGGCTGGCGCTGATCGGCCGCAACGGGGCGGGCAAGACGACTTTGCTGAAATGTCTGGCCGGGATTGTCGATGCGGACGAAGGGCGGCGGACCATCCAGCCGGGCACGAAAGTGGTGCTGCTGGAGCAGGACCCGGACGTGCGTCGCTTCGACACCCTGCGCGATTTCGCCCTGGACGGGGGGGCGGAGCCGCATGAAGTGGCGGCGATCGCCGACCAGCTCGGCATCGATCTCGACCGCAATGCCGCGACCGCGTCCGGCGGCGAGCGGCGGCGGGCGGCAATCGCCGGAGCGCTGGCGCAGGCCCCGGACGTGCTGTTGCTCGACGAACCGACCAACCATCTCGATCTCGCCGCGATCGAGTGGCTGGAAAGCTGGCTCGGGCGCTACACCGGCGCCTTCATCGCGATCAGCCACGACCGTACCTTTCTGAAGCGGCTCACCCGCTCGACCTTGTGGCTGGACCGGGGCGCCATGCGCCGCGCCGAAATCGGCTTTGGCGGCTATGATGCCTGGGTCGAGCAGGTCTACGCCGAGGAAGCGCGCAATGCCGAGCGGCTCGACGCGAAGCTGCGGCTGGAGGAGCATTGGCTGCTGCGCGGCGTCACTGCGCGGCGCGCCCGCAACGAAGGGCGCAAGGCCAAGCTGATGGAAATGCGGGCCGTCCGCGCCTCGATGATCGGGCCGCAGGGCGCCGCCAAGCTCGCCGTGCAGGCCAATGACAGCAAGACCAAGATCGTGATCGACGCCGAGGGGGTGACCAAGCGCTACGGCGACCGCGCGATCCTGAAGGACTTCACCTTTCGCGTCACGCGTGGCGACCGGATCGGCGTGGTCGGCGCCAACGGCACCGGCAAGACCACTTTGCTCAAGCTGCTGACCGGCGAAATCGCGCCGGACGAAGGCAAGGTGACGCGCGCCAAGACCCTCAGCGGCATCGTCATCGACCAGCAGCGCAAATTGATGTCCCCCGAAAAACGCATCCGCGATGTGCTGGCCGATGGCGGCGACTGGATCGAGGTCGGCGGCATCAAGAAGCATGTGATCGGCTATCTGAAGGACTTCCTGTTCGATCCGAACATGATCGACGCGAAGGTCGGGACATTGTCCGGCGGCGAGCGCTCGCGGCTGCTGCTCGCCCGCGAATTTGCCCGGCCGTCCAATTTGCTGGTGCTCGACGAGCCGACCAACGATCTCGATCTGGAGACGCTCGACCTGCTGCAGGACGTGATCGGCGATTATCCCGGCACCGTGCTGATCGTCAGCCACGACCGCGACTTTCTCGACCGCACGGTTACCGTCACCCTCGGTCTCGACGGCTCCGGCAGTGTCGATATCGTCGCCGGCGGCTATGAGGATTGGGTGCGCCAGCGGGCCCTAAGCGCGACACAGCGTGCTCCGGCGAAGGCCGGAGCCGTGGCCGCAGCCGCGCCGCGTCAGGCGCCAAAGAAGCTCACCTACAAGGACCAGCGCGATTATGATTTGCTTCCCGCGCGGGTCGGCGAACTGGAGGCGCAGATCGCCCTTCACGAGGCTGAACTGGCCGACGCGAATCTCTACGCCCGCGATCCCGCCCGCTTCGATACCGTGATGCGCGCCATCGAAACCGCCCGGGCCGACCGCGATGCGGCCGAGGAGCGCTGGCTCGAATTGGCCGAACAGGCCGAGGCGTTGGCTTCCTAGCGGCTGGTCGCCGGGGCAGGCGCGTGCGGCGCCAATTCCCCCGCCCGCCCCTGCCGCGCCGCATAGATCAGGGCCAGCCCCTCCGCCGTCCGCCCGCCGCGCAGCAAGCTCCAGCCGAGCGTCGTCGCCGTCGCGCCATTGCCCGGCGCGAGCTGCCACGCCCGCCAGGCGAAGCTCTCCGCCCGCTCCGCATCACCGGCGCCATTATAAGCCCAGGCGAGGTTGTTCAGGATCGCCGCGTCGCCATTGCCGATCCGCGCGCGCAGCCGTTCGTAGCGCGCCGCCGCCTCGTCCCAATTGCCAGCCGCCAGCGCGCGGGCGGCGAGCATCGATTGCGCGGGCAAATTGCGTGGATGCTGGGCCGCGAACAATTGCAGCACGCCATCGGCCGCGACCGGATCGCCAGCGCGGATCAGCGCATTGATCAGCCGGATCGCGCTTGCCTCGGTGAAAGCGAGGTTGGCGGCCTTGCGATATTCCTCTGCCGCGCCGCGATGATCGCCCGCGGCGGTGCGGACATCGCCGGCCAGCAGATGCACATTGGCGGCGCCGGGCTTGGCTGCCTGCAATGCGCGGGCGCGTGCCAGCGCGCCACTCACGTCGCGGCGAACCAGCATCTCGCCGACCGCGCGAATCTCCGGATCGGTTGCGTTCGACCACAGGAAGGCCGCCGGGGCCGCGCTTTCCGGCGCGGCGGCGCGGGCGCGGGCGCGGCCGGCCATCTCGCGATTGCCCAGCCGTTCGAACGCGTCGGCGACGATCGTCAACGTATAGCTGTCCGCGTCCGGCCGGTCGGCGACGTAGCGCACCGCCTCAAGCGCGCCGTTGGCGTCGTCCAGTTTCAGGCGTGAGGCCGCGAGCAGCCGGCGCGCCTTGATATTGCCCGGCTGCATCGCGACCAATTGCGCCAGCCGCCGCGCCGCATCCTCATAATCCTGGGATTCGAACGAAATGGCGGCGGCGAGCAGGATGCCCGACGGCATTTCGTCATAAGCGCCGCGGGTGCGGCGAAGCAGGCTGCGGGCCAGCACGAAGTCGCGGCCGCGCGCGGCGAGCACGGCCTGCATGAAATAGGGCAAAGGATGGCCGGGATCGAGCGCGGAGGCGGCGCGGCAATCGGCCAGCATCGCCGTCATCCGCCCCATGTCGCCATAGGTCGCGGCGCGCTCCAGCAAAGCGGTGACGTTGCCGCTGTCCACGTCCAGCGCTCGGTCGAACCAGGGGATGGCGGCGGCCAGGCCATATTGCTGGCGGGTCAGTTCGCCGCGAAAGACCAGCGCCATGGCATGATCGGGATTGGCCTCGACCGCCTTGTCGGCGGCGATGATGGCGGGGCCTAGATCGCCGATCGAACGACGGAAGCGGGCGATGTCGAGCCAGGCATGGCTGTTGGCCGGATCCGCCTGCACCGCGCGATCGAACGCGCGGACGGCCAAAACCTGATCGCCCCGGCGCAATTGCGCGAGCCCGATCACGCGCGCGGCGTAGGAGGCATGCTCGGGCGCCGCGCCCTCCGCCTGCTGGAGCGCCCCATTCACATCGTCCTGCAGCAGCCGCGCATGCGCCATCAAATGCCGCGTCTCCGCTCCGCTCGCCCCTGCCTGCCGTGCCCGCGCAAGCTCAGCCTCGGCCGCAACACCATCGTCGGCCTCAAGCTGCAGCCGCGCCTGCAACAGCCGCGCATCCTTGTGATTGGGCTCGGCCTGCAACACATTCATCAGCGCAATCCGCGCCTCGCGCACACGCCCTTCGCGCCACGCCGCGACCCCCGCCTCATATTGCTGCTCCGGTGACTTGGCGAACAGGTTTGAGCAGGCGGGGAGGAATAAGATGAGAAGGGCGGCAAGCAACCATTCCTCCCCTCGTTTTCGAGGGGAGGGGGACCATCTGCGTAGCAGATGGTGGAGGGGCCGAGCGAAGCGAGGTTCTTGTTGTTCCGCTCGCGCAAGCGCGCGAGCGGCCCCTCCACCGCCTTCGGCGGTCCCCCTCCCCGGCAAAAGCCGGGGAGGAATAAGGCTGGTCCAATTCCTCACGGCTGCAATCGATATTGCTTCATCAGATCGTACAAGGTCGGCCGGCTGATCCCGAGCAGTTTCGCGGAGCCGGAAATGTTGTTCTCCGTCTGCGCCAGCGCGCGGCGGATCGCCTTGCGGTCGGCGGCTTCGCGCGCGGATTTCAGATTGACCGGCATCGCCTCGGTCCCGGCCTGTTCGGGCAGGTCGAGATCCTCGGTCGTGATCATCTTGCCCTCGGCCATGATCACCGCGCGCTTGATGCGATTTTCCAGCTCACGGACATTGCCGGGCCAGGGCCAGGCGTTCACCGCCGCGAGCGCGCCGGGGCTGAAGCCCTTGACCTGCGGGTTCATCTC
>JBBSLM010000024.1:0-14871 GCA_038255245.1 Sphingomonadales bacterium | reverse complement strand
CCTGCTCCGGCAGGCGCTGCAGCAGTCGGCGGCGGCGGCCCCGAACATCAATCTGCTCGCCCCCGCCGAAGCGCGCGAAGTGGTCCGCGATGCGAACAGCGTCCGCGCCGCCCTCGCCGACGGCCGCCTGGTGCAGGCCTCACTGCTGGTCGCCGCCGAAGGCCGCAATTCACCGACCCGCGACGCAGCGAACATCGCGGTCGCACGCTGGCAATATGACCATGCTGCGATCGTCACCACGATCCGCCACGCTCATCCGCACTGCAACACCGCCTACGAAATCTTCTATCCCGCCGGCCCGTTCGCGATCCTGCCGATGCTGGACGACGAGGCTGGCGCGCACCGCTCCGCCATCGTCTGGTCGGTCGCGAAGGCGGACGGTCCGGCCTATTCCGACCTCCCCGACCGCGCCTTCGCCGCTGAAGTGGAAAAGCGCATGGGCGGCTTCCTGGGCGAGGTGACGGTCGCGGCCCGGCGCTGGACGTATCCGCTCGGCTTCCACCATGCCGCGAAGATCACCGGCGAGCGGCTCGCTTTGGCCGGCGACGCCGCGCACGGCATCCACCCGATTGCCGGCCAGGGCCTCAACCTGGGCTTCCGCGACGCGGCGTCCCTGGCACAAGTGCTGGTTGAGGGAGCCCGGCTGGGCCTTGATCTCGGCGACGCGCAATTGCTCGCCCGCTACGAAACCTGGCGCAGCCTCGACAGCTTCTCCGTCGCGCTCGCTACCGACAGCCTCACCCGCATCTACGGCGTGCCCGGCAAGACCGCGTCCGCGGTGCGCCGCCTCGGCATGGGGCTGATCGACCGCATCGGCCCGATCAAGAACCGCCTGATGGCAGAGGCGCGGGGCGAATCGGGGGAGCTGCCGCTGCTGCTCAGGGGGCTGACGATTTGATTGTCCCCGCGCCGGGCGGGTGCCGTCTTCCCACTAAAAGCTACTGCAGCGTCTCCGGCCCGTCCGCGCCGCCGGGCGCCATCCGCTGAAACTGCATGAACTGCACCAGCAAATCGGCGCGGTCCGCCATTCCCTCCGCTTCCAGCAAAGCCTGCTTCGATCCCACATCCAGCGGCGCGATCTGGGCGATGCCGTTGACCAGCGCCTCGTCGTCCAGCCGCGACACCGCTTCCCAATTGACGCCATAGCCGAGCGAATCGGCATAGCGCCGCGCCTCGCGCTCCAGTTCCGCGCGCTGGATCATCGCCAGCGGCTCTTCGTCGTCGGCATCCGCGAACGCGTCCCGGTCGATCTCCAGCTGGCGGTAAGCCGTGGTGACCACCGCCTCCCGCGCGACGCGGAACCGCCCGATCCCCTCCAGCTCCACATTGTACCGGCCGTCGTCCAGCGCCTCGCATTCGGCGATGTGACCCAGGCAGCCGACGCCGAACAGGTTCGGCGGGTCTCCCCCGTCGCGCGGCTGGATCATCGCGATCAGCCGGTCGCCCTGCATCGCGTCGCGGATCATGTCGCGATAGCGCGGCTCGAAAATGTGCAGCGGCAGCCGGCTGCGCGGAAAGAGCAACGCGCCTTCCAGCGGGAAGACCGGCACCAGCAGGGTCGCCGCATTGCTCATCACTAGGTGAACAGGATTGCCGACAGCCGGCGGCGCTGCTGCCCCGCCCAGGGATCTTCCAGGCCCACCGCCTCGATCGCCTGCAGCAACTTTTTCCGAGCGGCACCCTCGTTCCACTCCCGGTCGCGGCGGATGATTTCCAGCAATTCGTCCGCCGCGCCGTCGCGGTCGCCGCTCGCGAGCCGCGCCCCGGCCAGCGCGAACCGCGCGTCGTGATCGTCCGGATCGGCGGCGATCCTTTGCTCGAACTCGGCCGTGTCGCCCACCGGCGCGCTTTCGGCCAGCTCCAGCGCCGACCGCGCCCGAGCGAGCGCCGCGTCGCTTGACACTGTTTCCGGCAGCGCATCGAGCGCCGCGCGCGCCTCCGCCGTCTGGCCGCTCGCCAGCAGCGCGCGGATCAACCCGGATTGGACCGCCGCCTCCTCCGGCGCCATTTCGGCCAGCTGCTGGAAGATGCCAAGCGCGCGCGGCCCGTCGCCGCCCGCCAGCACGTCCTCGCCCATCGCCACCAGCGGGCCGATTTCGGCCTGCTGCTGCTGCGCCTCGCCCTGGATCGGCAGCTTCGCCAGCAACTGGTCCAGGATGCGCTTCAGCGATCCTTCGGTGCGCCCCTCGCCCAGATCGGCGACCGGCTGGCCCTGGAAGATCGCATAAACGGTCGGGATCGACTGGATCTGGAATTGCGCCGCGATCATTTTCTCTTCGTCGACGTTGATTTTGACCAGCTTCACGCCCTTGTCGGCGTAATCGGCCGCGACCTTTTCCAGGACCGGGGTCAATTGCTTGCACGGCCCGCACCATTCCGCCCAGAAATCCAGGATGACGAGCGAGGTCATGCTCGGCTCGATCACGTCGCGGCGAAACCGCTCGATCGCTTCTTTGTCTGCTTCGCTCATGCCCAAAGTCGCCACAATATCACCTTTCCGCGCATTCCGCGCCGCTTCGCGCGCCCTATGTGGGATAAAGGCCCGTCCTGCCAAGGTCGCGCGGACGTTATGCGAGGGCCGGGATTCAGGGACTTGCCCGCCACCAGCCTTTGCGCTAGCAGCCGCCGCCTTACCTCAGCCGCCCCTTCGGAGCGGCCACGCCAGAGCGGGCGTAGCTCAGGGGTAGAGCACAACCTTGCCAAGGTTGGGGTCGAGGGTTCGAATCCCTTCGCCCGCTCCAGCGCGCTGCTTGGCAGCGCTGCGAAGCTATTGCAGAGTTTGCGCGCGCCGTCTGGAGCGGCCTGTGTTGGCCGGGCTAGGAATCTGCGCGGAGAGCCTGCTCCGGCGGCCGGCACACGTCGGTCCACTTTGCCCCAATCAATTCCGCCAGCCGCTCCGGCCCGATCTCCACGGACGCCGTGGGCGCGCCCGCGGCCGGGTAGACGATGGCGAAATCCCTGAGCGACTGGTCGCAATAGATGGCGAGCGGCGTCGCCAGGCCGAACGGGCAGACGCCGCCGACCGGATGGCCGGTGAGCGCTTCGGTCTCCTCGTGCCCCAGCATGCGCGGCCTGACCCCGAACGCGTCTTTGAATTTGCGATTGTCGAGCCGCGCGTCGCCGCGCGCGACGATCAGCAGCACTTGCTCGCCGGCCCGCACTGCCAAGGTCTTGGCGATCTGCCCCGGCTCCACACCCAAGGTCTGCGCCGCCTCCATTACCGTCGCGGTGCTGCGGCCCTGATCGATGATCGGCACGCCGGGGGCATGCTTAGCCAGAAAGGCGCGGACGGATTCAAGGGCCATGCCCGGTTCGAAACTAATTCTGTTCCGCTGCAGCTTCCGGCTCCGGGGCAGGCGCGGGAGCAGGCGCAGCGGCCGGCGCGGCGACGAAGGCGGCCAGTTCGATCGTGTCAAGCGCCTGCCGCGCGGCGACATAGCGCTGCGCCGCCTGCATCCAGTCGCGGCCATTTTCACGGCCCGGCAGCCTTTGCACTTCCTCCAGCGCCTGATCGACCTGCCCGGCCTCGAGCCGTCCCATCGCCCGCTCCAGCCGCTCGCGCGGATCGGTCGATTGCGTCCCCGCCCGGCGCACGACGACCAGATTGGCCAGCTCGGTGCCGATCGCACCCCAGAAGCCCTGCGCCGGCCCGGCGCCGGTGAGCCGCGGCCCGATCTCGGTCAGGGACGCCTGCAATTGCTGCAACGTCACCGGCTGCTGGGCGAAATCGATGACCGTCCCGACCGCCTCCGGCTGGCTCTCGCCAAAGCGCTGGCGCAGCAGCCCTTCCAGATAGCCCAGCTCCACGCCGCGCTCGAGCGCGCGCCGCGCCGCGAAGGCGACCAGCAGCGCCTCGGCGCGATCGACATTGCCCACCGCCGATTGCGCGTCCGAGCCAAGCTCGCCGAGCCGTTGCTCGAGCGCCGCGATCCTCTGGTCGACGCCCGGCATATTCGGCTGGGGAGGAGCATTGGGCTGCAACAAAGTGCGCTGCGCCGTGGGCGCCGCGGCTGGCGCCTCGGCCACCGGCTCGGGCGCGAGGCCGAGGAACTGTCCGGCGCCTTCCCAGCGGCTGAGCAGCCAGATCATCGCCAAAATGCCCAGCGCGAACGCGCCCGCGCCGATCAACAATGGCTGCAGCCACGGCCGCCGCGGCGCGACCCGCGGTACGGCGGGCGAGGCAGCGACCGGGACGGCCGCCATGCGTTCATTCGCCACCGCGTCGGCCAATTCGCTCGCGGCGCTCAGCAGCGCCTCGTCGCGCGGCTCCAGCGCCACCGCCACCCCGGCCCAGCCGGTGCCCGCCGCAGCCGCGGCCGCATCGCTGATCGCCGCGATCCGCGTCTGCCCGCGGCGCTCGCCGATCCGCTCGCCGAAAATCTCCGCCGATCGCGGCGAGTGCAGCAGCACGATCGCGCCGGCATGAATGGCGGCGACCGCGACGTCGGACAGCCGCTCGTCCGGCTCGGACCGATAGACCGCGATCTGCTCCAGTCGGAGGCCGGCGGCGGGGAGCGGCGAGACGTCCTCGGCGGTCGGGTGAAATGCGCGAGTCACGCCGTCGCGCGCCATCATCTGCACCACCGCCGCGCCGTCAGACGGCCCAGTGCGGACATGGCCGAAGCCTGCCGCCGCAGCCGCCATCGCGGTCGCCTCGCCCACCGCATAGCAGGGCTTGTCGCGGAAGGCGGCGAGTGCGGACCCGCCGAGCCGGGGCGCGTTGGCGCTGGTGAACAGGATGGCGTCGAAGTCTGCCGGGATAGGGGGCGTCCACGCCATCGCCCGCGCCGTGAACAGCGGTGCGACCACCGGCTCCAGCCCGCGCGCCTGCGCCCGCGCCGCGGTCTCGTCCGCGCCCGGCTGCGGCCGAACGATGAGCACCGCGCGCATCATGCGGCGAACATCGCGCGCAGGGCCGGGCTGGCGCGGCTCAGCAATATCCGGGCGAGGTCGCCGGGCGAGAGGAAATCCTCGCCATACAATTCCTCGTCGGCGGCATGCACTTCGCTGCCGTCCGGGCTCAGGATTTCGGCGCGCATATGCATGCCGGTCGCGTAGCTCGATGCCGCCACCGCCACCGCCGAATGGCAATCGCCGCCGATCGCGCGAAGGAACGACCGTTCCGCCTCGACCGTCCGCGCGGTCCATTCGTCATTCACCGGCCGCAGCAGGGCGATCGTCTCCGCGTCAGCCACCCGCGCCTCGATCCCGATGGCGCCCTGGGCTGGCGCGGGCAGGAAATCGTACAGTGGCGTGCCGACATGGCCCAGCCCGACCCGCTCGAGCCCCGCGGCGGCCAGCAGGGTCGCATCCACTTCTTCGCCCACCTTGCTGATCCGCGTCTGCACATTGCCGCGGATCGACACGACGTTCAAATCGGGCCGCCGCGCCAGCAATTGCGCCTTGCGCCGGGGCGAAGAGGTGCCGACCGTCGCGCCGTCCTGCAATTCGTCCAGGCTCGCCGCGCCGATCAGCCGGTCGCCGGTGGACGCGCGCGGCAAATAGGCGGCGATGACGAATTCACTTGGCCGCACCGTCTCGACATCCTTCATCGAATGGACGGACGCGTCGATGACGCCATCGGCCAGCGCGCGGTCCAATTCCTTGGTCCACAGCATCTTGCCGCCAATCTCGGCCAGCGGCCGGTCCTGCACCACGTCGCCCGTGGTGGTGATCGGCACGATCTCGATCATCTCCTCGCCCCAGCCATGCGCCGCGCGCAGGGCGTCGGCGGCCAGACGCGCCTGCGCAAGCGCCAGCGGTGAGCCGCGGGTGCCGAGGCGAAGAGGACGGGAGGGGTCGGCCATCGGCGCTTGTGCTAGCGCCTGCGGCTCTGGCAGGGAAGAGCGCGGCATGGCCCAAACCCGACCCTCCCTGATCCTCGGCCTCGAATCGAGCTGCGACGAAAGCGCTGCGTCTTTGGTCACCAGCGACCGGCGCATCCTCGCGCACAAGCTGGCCGGGCAGGAGGAAGCGCATCGGCCGTTCGGCGGCGTCGTCCCCGAAATCGCGGCGCGCGCCCATGTCGAGACCCTGCCCGGGCTGGTCGAGGCGGCCTTGGCCGAAGCGGGCGTGACGCTGAACGATGTCGACGCGATCGCCGCGACCGCCGGACCCGGCCTGATCGGCGGCGTTCTCGTCGGGCTGGTCACCGCCAAGGGGCTGGCGCTGGCGGGCGGCAAGCCGTTGGTCGCGGTCAATCATTTGGAAGGGCACGCGCTTTCGCCGATGCTGACCGCGCCGGATCTGGCGTTTCCCTATCTGCTGCTGCTCGTCTCCGGCGGCCATTGCCAATTGCTCCGCGTCGAAGGCGTCGGCGCCTACAAAAGGCTCGCCACCACGATCGACGATGCGGCCGGCGAAGCGTTCGACAAGACCGCGAAATTGCTCGGCCTCGGCTATCCCGGCGGCCCGGCGGTGGAGCGCGCCGCCGCCACTGGCGATCCGCAAGCGGTCAAGCTGCCCCGGCCCCTGGTCGGCTCGGCCGAGCCGCATTTCTCCTTCGCCGGCCTGAAGAGCGCGGTGCTGCGCGCGGTCGAGGCCGGAAACCACAGCAGCGCAGACATCGCGGCCTCGTTCCAGCAGGCGGTGGTGGATTGCTTCATCGATCGCACCAGGCGGGCGCTCGCGGCGTCGCCGGGCGTGACCGCGCTCGTCGTGGCCGGCGGGGTGGCGGCCAACTTGACTGTGCGCGGCGCGCTGACCGAGCTGGCGACTTCGCACGGCCTGCCGTTCGTCGCGCCGCCTTTGTGGCTGTGCACCGACAATGCGGCGATGATCGCCTGGGCGGGAGCTTTGCGGTTCGAGGCGGGTTTGACCGACGGGCTCGACGCCCCGGCGCGGGCGCGCTGGCCGCTCGATCCGGAAGCAGAGAAAGCGCGTGGCGCGGGAGTGAAAGCGTGAAGATCGGTGTGGTCGGCGGCGGCGCCTGGGGAACGGCATTGGCGCAAGCGGCCGCGGCCGGCGGCGAGGCGGTGCTGCTGTGGGCGCGCGAGCCGGAAGTGGTCGCCTCGGTCAATGCCGACCATCTTAATCCGCTCTTCCTGCCCGGCATCCCGCTCGCCCCCTCGATCCGCGCGACCGGGACTATGGCGGACATGGCCGCCTGCGACGCCTTGCTGATCGTCTCCCCTGCCCAGCATATGCGCGGCGTCCTGGCCGGGTTGCCGGCGGGCGAGCGGCCTTTGGTGCTCTGCGCCAAGGGGATCGAGGAGGCCTCGGGCAAGATGATGCACGAGGTCGCGCACGAAGCCCGGCCGGAGGCGCCGCTGGCGGTCCTCTCCGGCCCGACCTTCGCGCATGAAGTGGCGCGCGGTCTTCCCGCGGCGGTGACGCTGGCGACAGAGGATGCGGCCGTCGCGGAACAACTTGCCCAGCGCCTGTCCGGCCCAGCCTTCCGCCCCTATCTTTCCGACGACGTGGTCGGCGCGGAGGTCGGCGGCGCGGTCAAGAACGTGCTCGCCATCGCCTGCGGCGTGGTCGAGGGCATGGGCCTCGGCCTCAACGCGCGGGCCGCTCTGATTTCGCGTGGCTTCGCGGAAATGACCCGCTTCGGCCTCGCGAAGGGCGCCCGGCCGGAGACGCTGGCGGGCCTCTCCGGCCTCGGCGATCTGGTGCTGACCTGTTCCTCCACCAATTCCCGCAATTTCAGCCTGGGCCAGGGCATTGGCGAGGGCCGCAGTGCGGCGGAATTGCTCAGCGACCGCCGCACCGTCGCGGAAGGCGCCTTCACCGCCCCGGTCCTGCGCCGCGTCGCGGACGCCGCCGGAGTGGAAATGCCGATCGTCGCCGCGGTCTGCGCCCTGCTCGACGGCAGCGCCTCGGCGAAGGATGTGGTCGGCGGCCTGCTCGCCCGCCCGCTCAAGAGTGAGGGAATCTGACCAATCCTCCCCTGCATTTGCAGGGGAGGGGGACCATGCGGAGCATGGTGGAGGGGCGCGCCGCAGGCGCGTTCTTTGCCAAACGTTCCGCGCTTCGCGCGACCCCTCCACCGCCTTCGGCGGTCCCCCTCCCCTCGAAATCGAGGGGAGGACTTTCTAGAAGTCCCGGCAAATCCCCTTGGCTTCCCAATCGCCATAACGGGTCGGCTCCTCGCCCTTCGGCCCGCCATGTTCCGGCGGAAGCGTGGGCGCCGCGCCAGCCTCCGGCAAAGGCGGGCTTTTGGACAGATGCGCAGGCGGATTGACGTGCGGCGGGCGCTTCACTTCGCGCTTCCTTTGCTTTTGGGCGTTGCTGCGGCCACATGTCGGCGGTGACGAACTCAGACGCAAGACGCCGCCGCCCCAATCTCTACGAGGCCGAGCCCCCCGGAACCGACACGCGCCGCGCGGCGCTGGCGCTGCTCGATGCGGTGTTGCGCAAAGGCCTGCCGCTGGAGGCGGCGGGATCGGCGACGGCGCGGCTGACCCGGGCGGACGACAAGGCCTTCGCGCTCGCCATCGCCTCGGAAGTGCTGCGCCGCCTGCCCGATCTCGATGCCCTGATCGATTCGGCGACGCAGAAGAATCTGCCCGACGACGCGCGGGCGCGACATGTGCTGCGCATCGCTTTGGTGCAGGCGCTCAGGATGGGCACGCCGCCGCACGCTGCCATTTCGACCGCCTTGCCGATGGTCGAAAGCGGGCCCCGGCGGCTGGTCCACGGCGTGTTCGGCGCGCTGATGCGGAGCGAAGCCGCGCTGCCGGAAGTGCCGACTTTGCCCGCTCCGGTCGCGCTGCGCTGGGAGAAAGCCTGGGGTCCGGACATGGTCGCCGACGCCGCCCGCGCCATCGCCGATGCACCGCCGCTCGACCTCTGCTTCCCGGCGGACAGGCCCCCACACGGCCTGGAAGGCATCAGCCTGCTCCCCGGCCACCTCCGCCTGCCGCGCGCCGGCGCGATTGCGGAGATGCCCGGTTATAATGAGGGCGCGTGGTGGGTGCAGGACATTTCCGCCCAGGTGCCGGCGCGCTTGCTCGGCGACGGTCAGGGCCGCACCGCCCTCGACCTGTGCGCCGCGCCCGGCGGCAAGACGATGCAGCTCGCCGCCGCGGGCTTCCGGGTCACAGCGGTCGATTCGTCGGAAATGCGGCTCGAGCGCGTGCGCGAGAACCTCGCCCGCACTCGGCTCGAGGCGGAGCTGATCGCCGCTGACGTCATGACGTGGCAGCCGAAGGAGCCCGTGGACGCGATCCTGCTCGACGCTCCTTGCTCGGCCACCGGCATCTTCCGCCGCCACCCCGACGTCCTCCACCGCGTCCGCCCCAGCGCCATCGCCGAGCTGGCCGAGGTGCAGAGGGCGATGCTGCTGCGCGCCGCCGACTGGCTGAAGCCCGGCGGCATTCTGGTCTATGCGGTCTGCTCGCTGGAACCGCAGGAAGGCGAGCCGGTCGCCGAATATCTGCTCGCCAGCCGCGACGATTATGAAGTCTTTCCAATGGCCCAACCCGAACTGCCAGTCGCCCTCGATGCGGCCGCACCAAATTATATGCGCTGCTGGCCCGGCGCCTTTCGCGAAGCCGGCGGCGCCGACGGCTTCTTCATCGCTCGCTTCCGCCGGCGGGGATAAGTCCGCCACTTTCCTTGCGGGCAGACTCGGCGGCGGATAGGCTGCTTGTCATGCAGCAGCCCGTCCGCATCGCCCCCTCCATTCTCTCCGCCGATTTCGCACGGCTGGGGGAGGAAGTGCGGGCGATCGACGCGGCTGGGGCGGACTGGATTCATATCGACGTGATGGACGGCCATTATGTGCCCAACCTCACCATCGGCCCCGCCGTCGTGAAGGCATTGCGCCAGCACACCGCCAGGCCGTTCGATGTCCATTTGATGGTCTCGCCGGTCGACAATTGGCTGGAGGCGTTTGCGCAGGCGGGCGCGGACACGATCACCGTCCATCCCGAGGCCGGGCCGCACCTCCACCGCACCATTCAGGCGATCAAGGCGCTCGGCAAGCGCGCCGGCGTCTCGCTCAATCCCGCGACCCCCTTCAAGATGCTCGATTATGTGCTTGAGGAGGTCGACCTCGTCCTGGTGATGAGCGTCAATCCCGGCTTCGGCGGGCAGAGCTTCATCGAAAGCCAGCTCAGGAAGGTCGAGGCGATCCGCAAGGCGATCGACAAGACCGGAAAGCCGATCGACCTGGAAGTCGATGGCGGCGTCGATCAGAGCAACGCCGCACGGGTGATCGCGGCCGGCGCGGACGCGCTCGTCGCCGGCACCGCCACCTTCAAAGGCGGGCCGGACGCCTATGCCGCCAACATCGCGGCCTTGAGGGGCGGATGAGCGGCGCGCTCGTCCCCGTCGATCCGCAGCACGAGAGCTTCGGCGCGAAGGTCGCGCGTCTGCTCGGCCTCGGTCGCCGCCCGCCGGTGCGGCTGCTGGCGGTGCCGCGCGATCCCGTGCCCGGCGACAAGGCGTTCGGCACGGCGCTGATGGCGGGGAAATTCGGCGGGTTGCCGCTGGACGGGCTCAATGCCGCCAACGGCGCGCTGCCGCCGGAACAATGGGAGCATTTGCAGGGCTTTGGCTGGCTGCGCGATCTCGCCGCGGCCGGCACGGCGGAGCATGGCCGCGTCGCCGCCGAGACGCTGGCCCGCGCCTGGCTGGCCGGGCTGCCGCAGCGGGCGGAAGGGCCGCAATGGCGCGCCGATCTGTGGGGCCGCCGCCTGCTGCTCGCGCCGGCCTACGCCCCCTATCTGCTCGCCACCCGCGACCTTGAATATCGCACCCGCTTCCTGCGCGCTTTAGTGGCCGGCGCCCGGCACATCGAACGGCAGGGCGACAAATGCCGCGCCGGCCTGCCGCGCATCACCGCCTGGAGCGGCGCGGTGGCGGCAGCCTTGCTGATCCAGGGCGCACCGACTCGTGTCGACCGCGCCGAAGCCGGGCTGGAGCGCGCCATCCGCTCGGGGCTCAGCGAAGACGGCGGCCTGATCAGCCGCTCGCCGGTCGAACAGCTCATTCTGGTCGAGACGCTTCCCTTGCTGCGCAGCGCCTATGCGACCGGCACGCGCGGCATTCCCGATTGGCTGGACGAAGCGCAGGAAGGCGCGCTGGCCTGCCTGCTGGCATTGCTGGCCGGCGACGGCGCGATGACCAGCTGGCAGGGTGGCAATCCGGGTGACGCGAAGCGCATCACCGCGGCGATCGCCGCCGCCGCGCTCGGCGACCGGCCGCTGCCGCAGGCGCGCGGCTGGGGCTATCAAAGGCTGCAGGCGAAGGAGGGTGTGCTCGTCATCGACGCCGCGCCGCCGCCGCCCACCAAGGCGCTGGCGGGGGCCTGCGCCTCCACCCTGGCGTTCGAATATGGCGAAGGCGCGCAGCGGCTGATCGTCAATTGCGGCGGGGCGGGGGAGCGGCCGGACGCGCTGGGAGAGGAGCTTTCGCATCTGCTGCGTTCGACCGCCGCTCATTCCACCATGACGCTCGGCGACTGCAATTCCACTTCGATCCTGGACGACGGCAAGCTGGGCCGCGGCGTCACCGAAGTGACGATGGAGCGCGGCACCCGCGACGGCCTGTTCGCGGTCGAGGCGAGCCATGACGGCTATGTCCGCCGCTTCGGCCTGGTCCACCAGCGGCTTCTCTTGCTCTCGCCCGACGGCAAGGCGCTCGAGGGGACCGATTCGCTGGCGCTGAAGGGCAAGGCGGGCAAGGCGGGGGTGCCTTTCGTGTTGCGCTTTCACCTCGCGCCGGGGATCGAGGTGACCAGCACGGCCGACGGCCGCGGCGCTTTGCTGCGGACCGCGCCGAAGAAGGCCTGGCAGTTCAAGGTGCGCGGCGGCATCGTCGAGGTCGAGGACAGTTTGTGGATCGACGGCGCCGGCATCCCGCGCCAGACCCTGCAGCTCGCGGTCAGCGGCGAAAGCCCGCCCGAGGGGATGTCGATCTCGTGGGAGTTGAAGCGGGCGGGGTAATCCCTCCTTCGTCATGCCGGACTTGATCCGGCATCCACCTGTCTTGTCACCGTCATTGAAAGAGAAGATGGACCCCGGATCAAGTCCGGGGTGACGAAGGATTCTGATGACCGACATAAAAATCCGCCGCGCGTTGCTGTCCGTATCCGACAAGACGGGGCTGGTCGAGTTGGGCCAGGGGCTGGCGAGCCAAAGCGTCGAGCTCGTCTCCACCGGCGGCACCGCCAGGGCCTTGCGCGACGCTGGCCTGGAGGTGCGAGACATATCCGACCTCACCGGCTTTCCTGAGATGATGGATGGGCGGGTGAAGACGCTGCATCCGAAGGTCCATGGCGGACTGCTCGCGGTGCGCGGCAACGCGGAACATGAGGCGGCCGCGCAAGCGCACGATATCGGCATGATCGACCTCGTCGTCGTCAATCTCTACCCGTTCGCGCAGACGGTGACGCGCGGTGCGGCGCGCGACGAGGTGATCGAGAATATCGACATTGGCGGCCCGTCCATGGTCCGCTCCGCCGCCAAGAATCACGAAAGCGTGGCGATCGTCACCGACCCGGCCGATTATGCGCTCGTGGCGAAAGGCTCGACCAATTTGGACGAGCGCAAGAAATTCGCGGCCAAGGCCTTTGCGCTCACCGCCCAATATGACGCCACCATCGCCGCCTGGTTCGCCTTCGCCGACCAAGGCGAGATGTTCCCGGCGACCGTCGCCATCCCGGTCCGGCGCGCGCAGGAATTGCGCTACGGCGAGAATCCGCACCAGCGCGCCGCGCTCTACATCCCCGCCGGCCCGGCCACGCCCGGCGTCGCGCAGGCGGAGCAGGTGCAGGGCAAGGAATTGAGCTACAACAATTATAACGATGCCGACGCCGCGCTGGAGCTGGTCGCCGAGTTCAAGGACGGCCCGCCAACGGTCGTAATCGTCAAGCACGCCAATCCTTGCGGGGTCGCCAGCGCAGACAGCCTGGTCGACGCCTATCGCGCCGCCTTCGCCTGCGACACCGTGTCAGCCTTTGGCGGCATCATCGCCTGCAACCGCCCGCTCGATGGCCCGACGGCGGAAGCGATCTCCGAGATCTTCACCGAAGTGGTGGTCGCGCCGGGCGCGGACGAAGCGGCGCGTGCCGTCTTCGCCCGCAAGAAGAATTTGCGCCTGCTGCTCACCGGCGAATTCGCCGATCCGCGGCGGCCGGGGATGACGATCAAGTCGATCGCGGGCGGCATGCTGCTCCAGTCGCGCGACGGCGGCACGGTGACGCGCGAGCAATTGCGCGTCGTAACGCAGCGCCAGCCCACGCCACAGGAACTGGACGATTGTCTGTTCGCCTGGACCGTCGCCAAGCATGTGAAGTCCAACGCCATCGTCTATGCCAAGGACGGCGCGACGGCGGGCGTCGGCGCCGGGCAGATGAACCGGCTGGAATCTGCCCGCATCGCCGCCTGGAAAGCCAAGGACGCGGCGGCGAAAGCCGGCTGGCCGCAGCCGCGCACGATCGGCTCGGCGGTCGCCTCCGACGCCTTCTTCCCCTTCGCCGACGGCCTACTGGCGGCGGCGGAAGCGGGCGCGACCGCGGTGATCCAGCCCGGCGGCTCAGTCCGCGACGACGAAGTGATCGCCGCCGCGGACGAGGCCGGGCTCGCCATGGTCTTCACCGGCATGCGGCATTTTAGGCACTGATCTCGGGTTCCGTGCCGGCCCTCGCCCCCACCCGGCCTCCCAGACAGCGTATCCTAGATGGGAGGCCGGGTGGGGGCGAGGGCCGGCCAGGCCACCAGACGATTAAGTCATCGACACATCCGGCAGGGTCGGCTCCTCGTCCTTGCGGAAGCGGAACAGCTCCCGGTCCTCGGCGGTGAAGCCGCGCCACCAGATGACGGTGCCGAAGGCGATCAGGATCAGGAACACGCCGATCGCCAGCTGTGCCCAGTCGGGAAAGAGCAGCCGCACGCCGATGCCGACAATGAGCGCCGCCGCCGCACCTTCCAACAGCGACCAGCGCCAGCCGAGCACGGAGTGGCCCAGGATGCGCTCCAGCAGTCGCGCCTTCAGGATCGAGGCGATGCCGAGCGCGACGGCCAGCGCGCCCGCCGCCGCCGCGGCCTGATAGGCCTGCTGGTCGTCGATCGACACGGGGAGCGATTCGAGCGCCCAGAGGATGCCGACCGACAGGCCGATCTGGATCAGGATCATGACGAACGAAATCAGCAGATTGCGCTTGCGGGCGACATAGACCAGCGCCGCCTCCGACACCGCCGCCGTCGCCGCCACCACTTCGGCGAACAGCAGGAAGCCGAGCGCCAGCGCCCCGCCCGCGAAGGCGGTGCCGACCAGCCCCATCAAGGCCGGCCCGGTCAGCCCCAGCGCCAGCGCGATTCCCATCTGCGCCGCGATGATCCAGAACCCGACCTGCCGGACCTGCCTGGCGACGGCGGCATAATCCTTCAGCGCCAGCCGCTCGGTCAGCACCGGCGCGAGGATCGGGTCGAAGCTCGTCTTCAGCCGCTGCGGCAGCGAGGCGACCTGCTGCGCGACATAATAGACGCCGACCCAATAGGGCGCGACGAACCAGCCGAGGATGGCCACGTCCAGCCGCCGCGAGCCCCATTCGATCGCGTCGGCCGCCGCCAGCGGTAGATTCTGCCGCGCCACCTGCCAGGTCCGGCTCGGGTGCGGCTTCCAGCCATGCGGCACGCCATAGGTCCTGAGCAACGGCCACAGCGAAGCCGTCAGCCCCGCGACGATCGAGACCACATAGGCCAGGATCAGGCCCCCTTCGGTCGAGAAATACCAGAAGGCGCCGGCGGCGATGCTGATCGTCCACGGCTCGACGATGGCGCGGGCGCGCACCGTCGCGGCGATATTATGCTTGTAGGCCAAAGCGGCGAGCGCGACGTCGGCCCCGGCGATGCCGAAGATCACCAGCGCCAGCAGGAAGTCGGCGCCGTGCAATTCGCTGTTCGGGAACATCGCCTGCGG
>JBBSLM010000023.1:0-15003 GCA_038255245.1 Sphingomonadales bacterium | reverse complement strand
GCAGGCGCCGAACGATTATGTGACGCCGCACCTCAGCTTCCAGTTCCACTATTTCGCATTGCGGAAGATGCACTTCCTGCTGCGCGCGCGCGCGGTGGCGGTGTTCCCGGGCGGCTTCGGCACGTTCGACGAGGCGTTCGAACTGCTGACCCTGATCCAGACCGGCAAGGTGAAGCCGATTCCGATCATCTTCTTCGGCCGCGAATTCTGGGACCGGGTGGTGAATTTCGAGGCTCTGGTCGAGGAAGGCGTGATTTCCGCCAAGGACCTCGACCTGATCACCTATTGCGAGACGGCCGAGGAAGCCTGGGACCATGTCTGCGACTATTATGCCGACGAGAATCCGGACTGGCGGCGCGAAAGCTCGATGGTCGCCGACCGCTCGGCGCAGACCAAGGGCGACGGCACCGACGGGAGTTAAATCCCCGCCGGTCCCGGCGTCACTTTATCGCTTAGCGCCCACCCGGATTGACTGAGTTCGCCTCGGCGTCGCCGCCACCCTTTAGGCCGTCACCCGCGGCTGAATTGCCAGGCGCGGCCGGTGCGGCCGCATTGCCGCTGGCGTTCGCGCTCGTGCCCTCGGCCGGCGGAGCGCCATCGGCCGCCGGAGCGTCCGCCGCCGGCGCCGCGGGGAGCGGCAGGTTGGAGCCCTGCGCGTTCATATAAAGGATCAAATCGGCGCGCTCCTGCGGGCTGCTGATCCCCGCGAAGGTCATCTTGGTGCCGTTGGCGAAGGCGCGCGGATTGCGCAGCCAGTCGTTCATATTCTCCCAGCCCCAATTGCCGCCGATGCTCTTCAGCGCATCCGAATAAGCGAAGCTGGGAATATGGCCGAGGGGTGAGCCCATCGTACGATAGAGATTCGGGCCGATGCCGTTGGCACCGCCGTCAGCAATCGTGTGGCAGGTCGAGCATTTGCGGAAGGCCGCTTCGCCGCGCGTCGCATCGGCGGTGGCGAGCAGGGCCGCGATCGGCGGTTCTTCCGCCGCGCCGCCGGAGCCGCCCTCTTCCTCGACGCCCTCGATCGGGTAACCCTTCTGCTCCAGAGGGTGGTGCTTGAAGATTTCGCCGGTGACCAAGGTCGCGCCCAACAGCACGATGCCGCCGCCGAGCACCCAGCCCGCAATGGTGTTGAACCGATCGTTCATTGCCCTGACATTCCTTCAAGCATGCGCCCGCCGCCCCGCACGCGGGGCCAATCCTGTGGCGCTCCTTTATTCGGCGTCCCGCGCAGGGGCAAGCGTCGGCGAACGCATGGCGAGTCGCGCCCTCGAAACTCCTTGCGAAACTCCTTGCGGTGGACCCCCGGGGCTTGCTTCAAGTTATGCCCATTATCCACGTTATCCACAGGCAGAATCCGCTTTTGCGACTCGCGGCGACGTGACATCTTCCAATTGTAGCCGGATCGGACGGAGGCTCCTCGGAGCCAAGGAAAGAGAAGGTTGCGGCCCAGCCGGGACCGGTTTTTCGCCTTCGGGTGAGAGAAGGAAGCGGACGAGGCGAGGGCGGCTGACGAAGCCGCCGCTACGCGGACGCTGCGGGCTTCCCCCAAGCGATTGCGAGGGTGGCAGCTTCGTAGAGCAGCCCAGGCAAGGACCAGAGGTTCGCAAGGATCTCCCGGGACTGCCGGCCGATCAGGCAAAGGGAGACGTTTGTCTCGAGACTTCGGTCGCGAGACTTGGGTCGAACGGCGCAGGATCGGACAGGGACCTACCAGTGCTTCGGCGCTGGTGGGAACCCCTGAGGAGTTCGAAACAAGGAAGCTTCGGCTTCCGCGGGACGTCTCCGGCCGGACATCGACGCGGCTTTCGGGCCGTTTGCGATGACCGGAGGGTAAGACGAAGCGGTGTCAAAACCGCGGAGAGGCCCGAACGGGATTGGAAGCGAGCTTGCCTTCGGGCGGTTCGCCACTCCTCCCGGAGAACGGAAAGGGACGCCCAGTCGTGCTTTTCCAATCTCGAACCCGCCGAGACGGAAGTCCGGCCCTACCCGGGCCAGACGCCACCGGATCGACGCAGTGAGGGCTGGCGGCAACGTCGGCCCTCATTCGCGTTTGGGGCTCTCGCGACGCGCGCCCCGGCCGGCGCGCCCGAATCGCGGCTCCGGCACAAAATCCCGATTTCCCCGCTCGCCCGCCCGGCCCGCCATCTTGATCTCGTTGGAGGGAGAGAGGATAAGCCCGGCAAAGGGTGGGAGGCGCGTATGTTCGGGTCCGGCAAGAAATCATCGGGCCGCGCCGCAGCCGGCCGGAACGGGTCCGGCGGTCTCTCTTTCATCGGCACCGATGTCGTGATCAGCGGCAATGTCACCGGCACCAGCCAGCTCCATATCGACGGCCGCGTCGATGGCGACGTGAAATGCGAGACCTTGATCCAGGGCGAAGGCGGCACGATCGCCGGGCATATCGCCTGCGACAGCGTTCACCTCGCCGGCCTGGTCGACGGCACGGTGAAGGCGCGGGTGGTCACGCTGGAGCCGACCGCGCGCGTGACCGGGGACCTCAGTTATGAAACGCTCAGCATCGCCGCCGGCGCAACGATCGAGGGCCGGCTGACGCGCAAGGAAGCCGGCGGCGCGGCGGCCGCGCCAGCCCCGGCCGTCATGGAAAAGCCGAAGCCCCAGGCCAAGGCGGCCAAGGCCGAAATTGCGCCGAGAGTGGACGAGCCTGGCCTGCTTGCGATGAGCGCCCCGGCCAGCGGCGTTCCGAACTGATGAGCGGCCATGGCGCGCGGATCAGCTGGCGCGCCAACGGCGGTTTTCACTCGGGCGACTATAGCCGCGCCCACGAATGGAGGTTCGACGGCGGCCAGATCGTCCGCGCCTCGTCCAGCCCGAGCGTCGTGCCGGAACCCAAATCCGATCCCTTTGGTGTCGATCCGGAGGAGGCGCTGGTCGCCGCCGTCTCGTCCTGCCACATGCTCTGGTTCCTGAGCCTCGCGCAGGGGCAGGGCTTCGACGTCGAGAGCTATGACGACGATGCGGCCGGCGAGATGGGCCGGATCGGTCCGGGCAAATTCGCGCTCACCCGGATCGTGCTGCGGCCGGCGATCGGCTTTGTGGGCAAGGTGCCCAGCGAAAGCGAACTGGCCGCCTTGCACGATGAGGCACATGAACGCTGCTTCATCGCCAATTCGCTAAAGGCCGAGGTGGTGGTGGAAGCGCCCTGAGCCGGGCAGATCCTCCGCGAAACGCCCCCGAGGATCTTCGCGGCGCCAGCGGCCGGATGCGCCAGGCGGTGAAATAATGGTGCCCAGGGACGGACTAGGCAGTGTTATGAATAACAAAGACTTAGTGAAAGGTGGGGAGCCAGGATTCTCCCACAGTTTCCCAGGATGTTCCAGGATGTGTTCCCCACCCCGCGGCTCGTGAATGTCGGTTTTCACCCCTTTCGGCCGTTCGGCTCAGTGCTCAGTGCTCAGTTGACTTTAGCCGTCGCAACACCGGCCGTGCTCTGGCGTCAGCCCGCTTGAAAGAAGCCCAAAACGAACCGTCCTGCTATGCGGTGGGGGTCGAACGCGAACGCACCCGCGACGATAAGCCCTACGTAGAGGCTGATCATGATCTGTTGGTGAGCACGGATGTCCTGAACCCGAGCCCGCCAAATCGCCATCGGCACAGCCACAAGGGTGCCGACCGAGAACAGATGAATGCCGCTGAAGGCTCCGTTCTCGCCTCGGATCCAGAAACTGACGATGGCGGTTGCCACCATCATGCCCATCCACGTGAAGCCTAGTCGGCGGTGAACGGCGCCGCCTTTGCGACGGATGAGAAGAACGGCGCCGAGCACGAAGGCCGGGAGAACGGTTCCAAGGTGGATCGCGATGGCCCAGGGCGGCGACTGGTAGTTCCCGCCCGATGCCGGGGCGGGCCCCTCGATCTGCATGAGGCCCAGCGTGACTGCAATCGTCACTACGGCCGTGACCGCCAACGAGCGTAGGCCCGCTCCGCCTGTAGACCTCATTGACCGATCTACCACTACGCCGTCCCCTGCCCGTCTCCCGTTGCCGCTATTCTATTGTGGAATAGCTGTCAACGACCGAAACGATGGGCTGTGCGACGGCGGAAGTCTCGAAGGCTAAACCGACGTTGGTCGCCCCTTGCTGGAAATATGACCGACGTGCGGGGGGGGGGTAGCGAGCACAGCTTTAGTCGAGGCGACGACTTTATCCGAATACCCACTCCTGGAACTCGCGGGAGAGGTCGCGCCGCGCAGCTCGTTCCATTGCCCGCTGAAATTCGATGCTGGTCACGCTGCCGCCCGCATGTCGACGAGTGAATTCCCTGAGCCCCGTCCAGAATGCCTCTTCTCCAAGAAGCCTTCGCAGGTGATCCATGAATAGCGCACCCTTGCTGTATTGGATCGCACGGCGCGTGCCGATGTTCGGATAAGGACCTGCGAAGGCAAGCGGCCGGTCCCATCCCGCTTCCCGGACGCGACCGAGACGGGCGCGGGCGGTGTCCAGCTCCTCGCGATACGCCGAAGCACCGAAGCGGTGCTCCTTCCAGGCGGCCGTCATGAAGGTCGTGATGCCTTCGTTCAGCCAGAAATGCTGCCAGCTTGCGGCAGTTACCAGATTGCCCCACCATTGGTGCGCAAGCTCGTGCGCTACCACCCATTGCGAGCTGGGATCCGCGGCGCCGCGCTCGAGCTCGCCGCGCCCGATCAGAGAGTAGGTGGCCGCTTCCTGCGCCTCCCGGCCGGCTACGAGCAGCTGCGCATATCGACCATCCGGAAGCGGGAGGCCGGCCTTGTCCGCAAAGAAGGCCACCATCCCGGGCGTTTCGGCGAAGAGGCGGTTCAATTCCGAGGGGTCCGTCCCCTCGCCATAGTAACTGAGCTCGACGCCCTGGCCGCGGGTGCTGGCGCGGGTGAAAGACCCCACCGCAAACCCGAACAGATACGCTGAGTAGGGCCGCGTGCTTCGCCAACGGTGAATGGTCGCGCCGCCATCGGTCCTTGACCGGCCCATCAACCGGCCGGAGGCCAAGGAGGTCATGGCTCTGGGGACCCGCAGATCCAGGTCGAACAGAGCCTTGTCACCCGGCGCATCCTGGAGGCAGATCATCCAGTCGCACGCGAAATAGCTTGTGAACATCGAAGTGGCTGTTGCCGTGACACCGCGCCGGGGTGTTCCGTGGTAGCGCAGGGTTACAGTGATGGTGCGCCCGCGTCGGAGTGGCGATGGGAGCGCGATGGAGATGCCGCTCCGATCGGACGTGACCGGTGTCGCCCGTCCGTTCACCGCCGCACCGTCGATGATCAGGGCGTTGGGTGAGAAGACGACCGAGCGAAGCCCATCCCGAAGGCTGCGCACCGTAATCGCTTCTGTCCCCGCCACGGACCCCCGAGCGGGGTTTGGGGTCAGGGAAACGGAATAGCGCTCCACTTCGAACCCGACGCCAACAGCGCCTGTCACCGACTGAGCCGAGGCAGTGGTAGCCAGCAAGGCAGCTCCAACGCCCAGAATGAAAGTGAGATTCACGTTGCGAGCTCCTTATCTGCTCCTGCGTCGGTCGCTAACGGATACGCATCCGACGCCTTAATGGGCGAGAGCCAGCCACGGCTGCAGGATAACGATGATGAGGATGTGGCAGCAGATTACGGGCTTGAGGCTTCCACGGCCGCTTTGGACGGCCCAGGCGTAGAAGCATCCGAGCATGAACGTGCCGACGAGGGGCGCCAGGAATGCCTAGGCGGTCTCCCCGGCATAGCCGAAGTGGATCGCGGCGAAGAGGATTCCGGAAATCAGGACCTGGGTGATGGCGGGGACATTCGCGCGCGCCAGGCGGAGCAGCACGTAGCCGCGAAACAGAACTTCCTGGCTCCAGCCATCGGCGGCAGGGACGACCGATAGGATCAAGTTCAGTTCGGACACCTCCCAAACCCGTTCAGGCTGAGGCAGGAACAGCAGCAGGCCGGTGCCGACGTGAATCGCCGTGGCAATGGCGGCGATGGTCCAAGCCTTGCCGGTGGAAGGCGCAAGGCCTGCTGTGATCGCCGTGCGCAAATCTCTCCGGACGAGGAAGTAAGCGCCCAGGAGCACGAGTATGGCCTGGACCACAGCTCCGATCAGGAACCCGCTACCCGTAGCCTTTTCCGCCAAAGACCAGGCTGCGGGAAACAGGGGCCTGGCGTCGATGGTGCCCACCGCCGTAGTGCTGATCAGAATATAGGCCGAAGCGACCAGTATCACTTCGACGGCCGCGCGAATTTGCAGCTGGGCGGGGTTTATGCTCATGGGCGCTTGTCCAAGGCGGTTCCAATGGTCGTCCAGATGGCGGAACGGTCGGCCGGGCGCTCATGCACCGGCCCCTCCTCGCGTCGCCACTTCGCTGCGCGCAATCAGCACGACGTATCCCGCAAGCAGCATGAGCGCCAAGGCCGGTAATACCAGGGGAACCGGATCGTGGACCAGATGCAGCGTGGTCGCCACCGCCATCGTGACCGCGAGCAAAGCGGCGCCGACCTGTCGAGGCGTTTTCTTGAAAAGCGCGACGAGTGCTGCTCCAAGCAATTCCACCGCGCCTGTCACATGGACCCACCACTCGGGCAGACCGAACTGCAGGAATTGATCTCGAAACGAGCCCCCCGCCACAAGCTTTCCAAGGCCCGCTGCGCCAAACACGATTACGAGCACGGCGATGGCCGCAGTTCGCTGATATCGGTTCATCAATTGCCCCTTGGCCGGCCTGTCCGAGTTAGGTATTCTATGATAGGATAGCTGTCAATGAGTGGACGGCCGATGTGCGCTGGGCGAGGAATGCTGGATGCAACAACCTAAGATGATCGTGCTTGCGTTGATTGGAACGGGGCTGCGGTATGGTTTCGAAATGGAGGATTTCGCGCGTCGCACCAACATGCGCCAGTGGGCGAAGATCGGAATGTCGACGATCTACAAGGCTTTAAAAGACCTCGAGTCCGACGGGTGGATCACGGTGCAAACGGAAGAAAGCGACAAGGGTCCAGCACGAAAGTCCTATGCGCTCACGAAGCCCGGCCGCGCTAGGATGACCGAACTGATCGACCAAGCCCTTGCCTCCGACGCACCGGTCTACTCCGAACGCATTGCCGGCTTGGTTTTCGCTCCGCTGCTGGGGGTGGAGCGCATGGAGCGAGCCGTCACTGCTTCGGTCGCGGCCCTTGAGCGCGACGATGCACTGCTCGTCGAGAGCACGACGGCGCCGGGGATGGATTCGATCGGACTGGCTGTCGTGGGATACTACCGCGCTGTTTATGCCGCAGAACGAGAGGCCATGCGTAAGGTGCTGGAAGCCATGAAGGCGAGGAACCCCTGAAAACGTCGCAACCATTATCGGTCCGATTTCAGGAAGCTGCTCTCCGGGCCGAAACACGCCCGCGTGTAGGGGCTCTTGACGGACCTGATTCAGGTGCGGCGTGCGGATGGGGACTGCGCGGCGCTCTTTAAGACGCAGGCAGCGGCGGCTATCATTGCGTCGATCGATGCAGGGATTCACGCGAAAATCGTCGCGAGACCGCCGCAGCTAACCCGGATGATGTCCGCGTCCTGCGCGGCTCTCCGCAGCGCAAACGGAACTTAGGCGGACCCAACTGACGGTCCGCCGACGGAGAGCAATTCGATGCGCACCCAGGTGCGGAGGGCTTTGCCGAACGATGCGGACGATCAGCGGCGGAGGCCAAGCCTTGGTCCGATCGTAATCATCGCAGCATAGAGCAGCATCGTCAGCATGCAGCCCAGAATTAGCGAGGTCCAGAAACCAAGACCCGCCCTCAGCAGCAGCGGGATCAGGAGGAACATCGGCAGCGAGGGAAGCACGAACCAGAAGGTAGCCTCCGCGTGCGAGGCCATGCGCGTGGTGTCCTGCGTATCCCGCCACAGCCAGATCATGCCGAGGATGGAAACCAACGGAAGAGAAGCGATTAGTGCACCCCAGCCCGCATATCGCCGCGCCACCTCAGAGGCGATGGCGATGATGATGCCCGACAGCGCGGCCTTGATCGCCAGATAGAGCATATGTCCTCCTACATTGCGGCCGGCGCAGTCTCCGGTGCCGGGCGCGAGCGCCGTCGCCACCCGCCTTGCACGATCCGCAGGTAAATTGCCGGCAACACCAGCATGTTGAGCGCCGTCGAACTTGCCAGGCCGCAAAGAATGACGATGGCCATAGGAGCCTGGATTTCGCTGCCTGGCTCGCCCATCGCTAAGGCGAGCGGGACGAGCGCCAGCCCGGTCGCCAACGCAGTCATCAGGATCGGCACAAGCCGTTCCACCGCGGCCTGGCGCACCGCCGATTGAAGGTCGGCCACACCCTCTTCCTGGCGCAGATGCTGGATATGGGAGATCAGCATCACGCCGTTGCGGGTCGCGATCCCGAACAGGGTGATGAAGCCGATGATGGTCGCAACAGACAGCACGCCCCCGGTCAACCACAGGCCGACCACGCCGCCGACCAGCGCCAGCGGAAGATTGAGCATCACGATCGTCGCGTCGCGGCTGGAGTCAAACGCCTGCCTCAGCAAGAGGAACATGCCGATCAGCACCACGAAGCCTAGAGCCAGCAGCGTGCGGGTGGCGGTGGCGGCGCTTTCGAACTGACCGCCCAATTCGATGCGTGCCCCTTGGGGCAATTCGACCGGCTCCAGCGCAGCTCGAATGTCGGCGACGACCGCGCCGAGATCGCGACCGGAGACGTTGGCGAGGACGAACTGGACACGCTCCACGCTTTCGCGCGTGATCGTATTCGGGCCTTGGTCCTGCACCACATCCGCAATGGCGCTCAATGGGATGAGCTGGCCATTTCGCGCGGACAGCAACATCGAATCGAGCTGGGTTCCGTCGCCAATGACCGCCGGATCATAGCGGACGACGACATCTGTGATGACCGGCTGCTCGATAAGCGTGCCGACATTCGTGCCGCCTATCGCGGCACTTACGGCTTCGGCCGCTTCTTCAATCGTAAGGCCCGCCTGCGCTAACTCCGCGCGCCGGAAATTGAGACGCAGATAAGGGACCTGCGCCTGCGTGTCGGTTTGCACGTCCACCGCGCCCGGAACCTCGGCAACCCTGCTTTGCACTTCATTGGCAAGGCGCGTGAGCGTCGCGCTGTCCGGTGCGAACACCTTGATCGCAATGTTGGCGCGTGCGCCCGACAGAATGTGGTCGATGCGATGGGAGATCGGCTGGCCGTAGATCGCCTGAATGCCGGGAATGGTGCCAACGGACTCACGGAGCGCCGTCAGAAGTTCTTCGCGGTCGCGCCCGCCCGGTCGCAGCGTCGCCTCGATTTCGGAGGCGAACACTTCCTGGGCGTGCGGGTCGCCGGGCGCGCGGCCGGTGCGGCGCGCGGTGGTGGCGACTTCAGGCTCAGCCAGGAGCGCGCGTTCCACTTCCGCGGCGGCGCGGTCCGATGCTTCCAGCGACGTGCCGGGAAGCGTCGTGACGTTGACCGTCAGACTGCCTTCGTTGAACTCCGGCAGGAAGGCGCGGCCGGACAGCGAAAGCCCAACGCCGGCCACCACGACAAGTGCGATCGATATGACGCCCAGCAGGCCCCAGCGCGGCAACAGCCGGTCGATGAGGCGTCCATAACCGCGCTTCATCGCATGGACCCACTTTGGTTCGCGACCCAGCGCGCGGTCGCCTCGGGCCAGAATGTCGGCACCAAGGGCTGGCGTAAGTATCAAGGCCACCGCAAGGCTGGCGAGGAGCGCAACACCGTAGGCCAGCGCCAGCGGTTGGAGGAGCCGGCCTTCGATGCCTGTCAGGCCGAACAGCGGCAGGAACACCAGCAGGATGATGAGCGTCGCGAATACGATCGACCCTTGAACCTCGATCGTGGCATCGCCGACGATCCGAACTGTCGATGCCCGCTCTTCCTCCGGCTTCGCCCGCTCAAGTCGCAGGCGTCTCACGATATTCTCAACGACAATGATGGCGTCATCGACCAGCACGCCAAGCGCGATGGCGATGCCGCCAAGGGTCATGGTGTTGATCGTCCCGCCCACGAGATTGACGACGAGCAGAGCGCTCACCACCGAAACCGGAATTGCCGCCAGCGTCACCAGGGTCGCCCGCCAGGAGGCGAGAAAAACCAGGACGATCAGCGATACGAGAAACAGGCCCTCGGCGAGCGTCCAGGTCACATTGTCGATCGCACGGCTGATGAAGTCGGACTGCCGGAACACCTGGGTTTCGAGCACCATTCCCGCAGGCAGTGTCCGCTGGATGTCCGCGAAGACGGTGTCGAGCTGCTCGGTCAACTCCAACGTGTTGGAATTGGGCTGCTTCTGGATTGCCAGAATGACGGCCGGCCGGCCGTTGAACGATCCGGTGCCGCGCTTGAGACCTTCACCGATGCGAATGTCCGCGACGTCGCGCGCAAGAACGGGGAAACCGCCCTGCTCGCCGACCATGACCTCCCCGAATGCAGCCGGATTCTGCGCCCGTCCGACGCCTTCGACCAGCATCTCCTGCCCGCTCGCGACCACCACGCCCGCCGAGCGATTGGCGCTCGCTTGGCGAACGGCATCGATCACGTCGTTTACGCCCACGCCGCGCGCATTCATCCGGGCGGGATCGAGCAGTAGCTGGACCTGGCGTTCATCCCCGCCAATCGTCATGACCTCAGCAATCCCCGGCACCGCGAGCAGGCGCCGGCGGATCGTCCAGTCCGCGACGCTCTTGAGGTCGGTTGGCGAGGCGGTCGGCGATCTCAGCGCGACGAACATGATCTCGCCCATGACCGAGGACGCTGGCGTCATCACCGGAGGGGGCAAATCGTCTGGGAGTGAACCTGTGGCCGTGACCAGCCGCTCGGAGACAATACGGCGCGCATCGGCCGGCGGCGTCGACCAGTCAAACTCCAGCGTCACGACAGACAGTCCGGTCGCGGAATTGGACCGAATACGTCGCAGACCGGGAGCGCCGTTCAGCACCGTTTCGAGCGGAATGGTGATGAGCTGCTCGACTTCCGTCGGTGTATAGCGCTCGGCATCGACAACGACGGTAACGCTCGGCGCGGTCAGGTCGGGAAGCACGTCGACCGGCATGCGCATTGCTACGAACAGGCCGAACAAGGTCAGCAGCACCGACAATGCATAAACGGCGACACGGTTTGCGAGCGACCAGCGGACGAGGGCTTGGATCATGAAGTCAAATCCTCAGTGCGCATGGCCGTGGCCGAAGCTGGCGGGCGACGCCGCCGCGGCGCGGATCGCTTCCACGCCGACCGTGACGACCCGCTCGCCGGGGCGAACATCGCCCCTGATCTCCACGAACTCGCCACTGCGAACCCCGAGCTGGACCTGCCGGCGTTCGAATGCCTCGCCCTCGACCTGGACATAAACAACGGCCTGCCCGCTCTCGTTCGAGATGGCCGCCATAGGAACGCTTAAAGCGTCTCCGCCGTAGCCGGTGTAGAGGCGGCCCTGGAGCCGTTGGCCCGGACTGAAGCCCATGCCAGACGCTGCGAAGATCACGTCCGTCATGCGTGTGCGCGGATCGACGAAGCCACTGCCCTGGACAAGCCTGAGCTGCTGCCCAACCTTTAGTGCTGCGTCGCCACCCGGCCGCGAAATATCGACACCGCTTGGGCTGGAGATGCCTCCGGCCTGAGATTCGGGAACATGGACGACAAGCCAGAGCCGGCTGGGATCGCCGATCCGCAACAATTCCGCCCCGGCTTCCACCGCCGCGCCGCGCGTGAGAGATGACGTGAGGACGCGACCCGAAATGGGCGCGACCAAGGCGACGCCCGGCCCGCCGCCCCCAAGCGCCGATCGACGACGTGTCGCCGCGCCCAGCTCCGCTTGTGCCAGGCGAAGCGATGTCTGGGCCTCCTGGAGCCGCCGCTGCGGCACAGCTTCCGCTCGATACAGTCCGCTCATCCGGCCAACCTCGCGCTGAGCGGCCTGGACGTTAATACGCGACTGCGCGATCGCGAGATCGAGCGAGGCGACGTCTTCGCCGCCACCAAGCTGAGCGGAGATCGTGGCAACGGTCTGCCCGGCGCGAACGTAGGTGCCAGGCCCCGGAACGCTGTTCCCAGTTCGCACGATACCCGCGACCGGCGCGGCAATGACAGCTTCCGCATCGGGCGCGAGCCGCACGTCAATCGTCACGGGCACCGTGGTCTCAAGCCGCCGGAGCGTCGCTTGAGCGGTGTTGAACGGGACGCGCCACTGGATTTCCTTAGTGAACTCTATGCGCCCGTCCGGCTCCTCCTGTTCAGGGTTGGCGGCCGCCGCCGCCTCGCTTGTCGGATAGACTTCCATCTCCCCAAGATCGTGAACCATTGTCCGGCCACGCGCGGTGAGCGTGAGCCGGACCCGAACCTTCCCCGCTTTGCTCGCCTCCACCAGTGGGCGAAAGATGCCCGGTGTTTCGGAGACGCCAGCTTCGCCACGATCAACCGTGCCATCCGCGTGCAGCAGTTCGACAGTCAGGTCGCCTTGATCGACCGCCCGATAGTCAGCCAGCCAGCTTAGATGAGCGTCGAAGCGCCGGCGCAGATTTACCACCAGCGGCCGGACCTCGACGAACAATTCGGTCGCATCGCTATAATGCGTGAAGCCGACGCTTCCCTCGCCATGTGGGTGTTCCGCGGCGGCAGGCGCAGCTGCCTCCTGCTGAGCGCAGGCGGCAGCGAGCGTGAGCGGCCACAGCGCGAGAAGCATCTTCTTCATGATCGTTCGCCCTCAGTGCGCGTGTTCGGCTTCGTTGCCGGCATGTTCGTGACCGTGATCTTCCTTTGCCTTGCCGGGCACCGGCACGGCCTCGTCATGATCGGGTGCGGCGGAAGCCTTAGCGGCCGGAGCAGCGGGCGCGGCGCCAGCGGCGTTGTTGGTCGCGCCGCTCTGCCCGCAGCCAGCGGCAAACGTCAGCAGCGTCAGTGCGAAAATGTTCTTCTTCATCAATATTCTCCTCGTGCTAGATTCAGGTCGATGCGTGTCGTGACGACGCGCTCCATTTGTTCGATGATCGCGAGTTCGGCGTCGCGTGCCGCGCGATAGGCATCGACCAGCTCCACGACATTTCCTTCGCCGCCCTGGTATGCGGCCTCCGCGATCGGCCCGAGCCGACGCGCGTCCTCCGCGGCTTGCTGCACGCGGTCCAGTGCTTCCAGAGCGGCGTTCGCGCGCGCCTCTGTGCCTGCCGTCGTCGCGGCAATTTCCCGCCGAGCCAGCGCGAGTTCGGCTTCCTGACCGCGTAACCGCGCGCGCGCTTCGGCGACGGCCGGCCCGCCATTGTCGAACAGGGGAACGCGCATGCCGATCGAGACGGTGGGTCCGATCGCCGAGCCTCCATCGCCTTCGATTTGCTTCACGCCGACACCGACCGCCAGATCGGGAAGCCGTGCCCGCTCGGCCGCGCGAACCTGTTCTCCGGCGGCCGCGAGCCTTCGCTCGCGTGCCACGAGATCCTGACGGACGGCCACTGCATTTGGAGGTGCCGTGTTGGCCGCAAGGAACAGCAGGGACGCCGTTGGCCGCGCCTCCGCTTCACCCGTCAGTGCCGCCAGGGTGGCGCAGCTCGCGCGCAGTTCGCCATCCTGATGCGCGGTCTCCGCTTCGGCGACCCGCGCCTCGACGCGCAACCGCCGCAAATCGTAGACCGCAGCATCGCCGGCATTGGCGCGCGCGGTTACGATGCGCTCCGCCTCGCCAAGCCGTTCGACAAAAGATTTGGTGACCCGCACGCGCTCGACAGCGGTGGCGCAGGCCGCATAGGCGCGCCGCACTTCACCCACGCGGACCTGTCGGCGACGCGCCGTCTCCGCTTCCACCGCGCCGACCTCCGCGCGGCCGGCGGCGCGCAACCGCGGCCGGCGACCGGAAATGTCGATCGGCTGGACTACCCCGACATGCCACTCGATTTCCGACGCGCCGTCGCCCGACACCGACTCTCGACTTAGGGTCACCTCAGGGTTTTCGAAGCGCCGGATGCCCGAGACCCGCGCCTCCGCTTCGTCGCGATTGGCGTCGCCCAGCGCGGCGAGTTCGGGCTGAGCAAGCGCACGCTCGATCGCCTCCGTCTCAGTCAACGGCTGCGCAGCAAGGGAACCGCCCGCCGTTGCCAGCAACGCGATCAAAATAGTCCGAGGTCCACTGGCGCGGCCTCTCAAACGAAACGACATGGAAAGCTCCCGTTGAACGGACGCATCAGGCCAGCCGCAGGAGCGGCTGGCACGCGACGGTCAACGGAAGCGGGGAGGTCTTTTCTGTGGCTCGGACACTATCGTCGGCGGTGCTGGCTCCACAAGCGATCGGTGGACGATAGGTGTCGCGACTTGCGCCATTACAGTCGGTCCGCCGCCAAGCACGCCTGACCAGCCTGCGCTTACGCTTGGCATGTGATCATGACCGCCGTCCTCGTCTGAGTCGCGCTGATCGCTCTCATCGTCATGATCGTGAACATCGACACTGCCGTCATCGCCATGATGGTGATGCTCGAACGCCGCAACGGGCGTCGAAGCGTGCGACAGGGCATGCGCGTCCCATGCGGCTGCCGGGCTGGCGATTAGGGCAGCCGTCAGAAGCCCGACGAGGGCCGTCATGAGATGGCGAAGCGATTGCACCGGCCGTGCTTAGGCATGTGCGGTCGCTGCGGCAATCTGGTTTGAGGGGTTCGCAGGAAGTGTCGTCGGATCTGTTCGGTGTTCCCGACCTCAAAGGCCCATGAGATACCAACCGATCACCACTATCTCCGATCAGCCCTGCCCAAGAAAGGGTTCAAACCTTCCGGGAGGTGGTCGACCACCGCGCATCGGGCTGGCGTATTGGTGATGACCGCTACACCGATGCGCGCAATGCGAAACAAGCTCCCCACCTGCGAGAAAAGCTGGAATCGAACTAAACTACTAAAATATATGGCTTTTAGGGAGAATGGTGCCCAGGGACGGGATCGAACCGCCGACACCGTGATTTTCAGTCACGTGCTCTACCAACTGAGCTACCTGGGCATCGCCGCTGCGAGCGGGAGCGAGCGCCTATAAAGGCGGCTCGCGCCTGCTGTCCAGTGTTTC
>JBBSLM010000022.1:0-15453 GCA_038255245.1 Sphingomonadales bacterium | reverse complement strand
GGGCGCGGCTGCGCCATCAGCGCCAGGCAGATGGCGAAGACGGTGGCGATCCCGGCCGTCCGCAGCGGATAATCGACGAAGCTGTGCGCGATGATCGCCGCCGAAGCGATCACTGCGGCGCGCGCGAAATGGTCCGGCTGCTCGTCGCGTATCCAGATGGCATAGGCGCGCCGGCCCCACCACCAGAGCAAGGCCAGCAGCAGCAACAGCCCCGCGATCCCCGCTTCGAGCGCGATTTCGACGATGTCGCTATGGGCGTGATTGACCCACTGCGTGGTGGTGACGGCCGGATCCTCATAGAGCCGGTAAACGCTGGCGAAGGTGCCGACGCCCGAACCGGCCGGGAAATAATCGCCGGTCGCCGCGATCGTCGTCCCGACCATCTCCTGGCGGGAAGCGCTGCTTTCGCTGGCCCCCTGCATCAAAGCGCCGCCGGACGTCGGGCCGAGGAAGATGAAGGCGACGGCCGCCGCCAGGCCGAGCACGGCGACGAGCGGCCCCCAGGCCGGAACGGAGCGCTTGCGAAAACGCAGCATGAGCACGCTCGCGACGACCACCCCGACGCCGAGCCCCACGCCGGCGAGCGAGCCGTTGATGGCCAAGCCCACGGCGACGATCAAGGCGGCACCGCCAAGCACGATCGCCAGCCCCGACGCGCCCTTGACCGAGCCCGAGCGGCGGCGGCCGGCATAGAGCGCGGCGGCGAAGGGCAGCGCGCAAAGCAGCAGCGTCGCCTGGTGGTTGCTGTTGGCGAAGAAACCGACGCCCATGCCCGGATTGGTCACGACGTAGAAATAAAAGGGGCTGTTCGCGCCCCCGGTCAGTTGCAGTGCGGAAAGCATCACCGAGACGATCGTGACGCCGACCAGGGTCCAGGCGAGGAGCGACGTCCGGTAGCCGCCCAGCCGGACGATGCCGAGCAAGGCCGCGAAGGCCGGCAGCAGCCAGAGCAGGCCCGCGATACTCGCGTCCGGATTGAGCGACACAGGCAGCCAGGGCAGGTCCTGCCCGATCATCGCGAAGCCTTCGGCGACGCGCTCCCGGCCTGGCAGCGCCGTCCAGATCGCGGGCGGCAAGGGGATGAGCTGAAGCAGGATTACTGCTACCAAAGCCGCCGCCAGCAAGACGAGAGTGCGGGCCGGAACCGGCTGATTGCCCGGGTCGCGGATCACCGCCCAGCCGATCAGCGGGATCGACAGCAATTGCAGCGCCAGATTGCCGCGAAAGCCGCCCCCCTCGGCCGGAATGCTCGCGCCGCCAAGCAGCAGGCAAAGCACCAGCAAGGCAGGGACGAGGAAATGGCGCGCGGTCATGACTGTCCTCCCGCAGCGGTCAGGGACAGGCGCGGAATGGTCAGGCGCTGGACGGCGGGGAATTCGGCCGCCTCGCCCGCGAAGGTGAGCCATTGCCCCTCGCAGCCGCCGGGCACGGTGAAGTCCAGCTCGGCCCGGCGCCGGGTCGTGCTGACGTCCCGGAAAGGCAGGGTCGCGAGATTGGCGCCGCTGCGGCACGCGATCCGCAACTCGATGCGGCTCCCCTGCCCGTTCGCACTGCCCTCGACCTCGAAGGCGAGCCGGTAGCGGCCGGGACGCAGCATCAGCAGCTGACGGGCGAGGGGCCCCGAGCGGCGGCCGAAATATTCAAGCTCGAGCCCGCCATCGCGGCCGCGCTCCGCCGCGCCGACGTCGTTCACATTCAATTCCCAGTTGAACGGCGGCCCGCCGGGCCCGCCGCGGAATTCGGCGTCGTAAATCAGCGCGCCCCCATCGCCGCCGACGAAACGGCGCCACAAATCGTAAGCGCGCCGCTCCTCGCCACCCTCGACGAGCCGCACCAGCAACAGCCTTTGCCATTCGGCGAAGCTGCCATCGGCGCGAGCCGGCTGCCGCCGTGAGAGGGTCAGGATGGTTTCCGGGTCGCCGCCATCGGTCGCGAGCTTGGCCAGGACATCGGCCATGATCGGCTGATCGCCCACGGCTTCCACCAGGGCATCGCGCGCTTCGGCCGAACTGGTCAGCCGCACCAGCTGCGGCACGAGCAATTGATTGCCGCGCGGCTCGAGCCGGGCCAGCACCGCAAGCTCGGCACTGCCCTCGCGCACGCGGCCGGTGCGCAGATAGAGCGCCATCAGGGCCAGGCGGGCATAGCTGTTGCGCGGATCGCGAGCCCGCGCCTCGATGAGCAAGTTTTCCGCCTTGGCAAGATCTTCGCCTTCGAGCGCCTTCATGCCGTAGAAGAACAAGGGCTCGCTCGCGAGCGGCTGGCGCTGCACGGCCTGACCAAGCCGGGCGAAAATGTCGTCGTCCAGCCGGCCTTCATTGTTGATCAAGGCTTGCCCGGCCTCGCTGAACACGCGCGCGGGCCGGTCGTCGGCGATCCAGGTGGCGCTGGGGAAAGCGCGCTTCAGGTTCGCGCCGAGCGAGAGCCAGCCGATCCCCGCCCCGGCGAGGACGACGATAGCGATCCGGATCAGCCTGGGCAGCGAAAGCGCTCCCCGTGCGCCTCTAGCCATTCTTGCTGACGATCAGCCTGATCTCGCGGTCGCGCTGTTCAACCGCGCCGTAGCGATAGGCTTCGTAGGAATAGCCATAGCCGACCGCGTCATGCTTGTAGCGGGTCAGCACGGCGCCGACGACATTGGCCCCGGCCTGACGAATCCGGCTCAGCGCCTCGACCGCCGCGCGGGTGCGCGTCTTGCCCGATTCGATCACCATCAGCACGCCGGCGGCCGACGACGACAGCAAGGGCGTATCGGCCAGGCCGAGGATTGGCGGGCTGTCGATCACGACCACGTCATAGTGCGCCGAGGCCTCGTCAAGGATCGCCTTCAGGCGCGTCGAGGAAAGCAGTTCCGCGGGATTGGGCGGCAGCGGCCCGCAGGGGAGCAGATAGAGGCCCTCAGACCCTTCCGGCTGGACCACATGATCCATCACCGAATCCTTGTTGGTCAGCAAATTGGCCAGCCCGTCCTGCTTCTCCCCGCCCGTGACGAAAGCCGGCTTGCGCATATCGGCGTCGATCAGCAGCACCTTGCGGCCCAGACGCGCGAAGGACGTCGCGATCGCCCAGGAGGTGGTCGATTTGCCTTCGGCCGGCCGGGTGCTGGTAACCAGCAAGACTTTTGGCGCGCCGCTTTCCGTGGTGAATTGCAGCGATGTGACGGTCGAGAAATAGGCCTCACTGATCTGCGCCGCATTGTCGGCCAGCTCGTCAATGACCTTATTCTTCGACGTCGGGATGCCGCCGAGGAAGGCCAGCCCCAATTTCTCGCGGACATCGTCCGGCGACTTGATCGTATCGTTGATGAATTCGAGCAGCAGCGCGAGGCCGATGCCGAAGGCAAGACCCAGGCCGAAGCCCGCCAGCAGGTTGAAGAACAGGTTCGGCCGGAACGGACCGCCCGGAACTTCGGCGCGATCGACGATCGAGGCCTGGCTCTGGCCCACGCCGCCGGCGACGCCGATCTCCTTGAAGCGCTGCAGCAGCGCGTCATAGAGTGCGCGGTTGGTATCAACGTCCCGCTGCAGGATATTATATTGAATGGTGCGGCCGCGCAGGTTCAGCACCGCGCCCTGCAATTGCTGGACCCGGCCCTGCAGGGCGCGTTCCTCGGCCGCGGCGGCCTGGAAATCCGCCTGCAGCGTGCCGGTCCGTCCTTCGCGGACATTGCCGGCCTCGCTGCGGATCGCCTGTTCCAGCGAGGTCATGCGCGCGCGCATCTGCACCATCGCCGGATAGTCGGCCTGGAAGACGCCGAGCTGCTCTTCATATTGCGCCCGCAACGTCGCCAGTTCGTTGCGCAGACCGGCCGTCCGCTCGCTGACTTCGGCGGTGTTGGTCGTCGCCCGGCCCTGACGGTAGCGCTGCTCGGCCGCGATCCGGCGGGCGGTCGCCTGGGCCAGCTCCTGATTCAGTGCATTCAGAGAATCCGCGGTCGGTGTGCCGGCGTCACTGCCGGGCGTGCCTGCGCCCGGCTGACCGCCGCCGCTGGTATTGATGATGCCCTGCTGCTGCGCATAGGCGACCAATTGGCGCTCGCTGTTTTCCAGCTCCTGCCGGACGATGCCGATCTGCCGCTGGAGGAAGTCGCGCGCGTATGACGATGCCTGGTAACGGCGCTCAAGCCCGGAATTGATGAACGCCTCGGCATAACCATTGGCGACCCGCGCCGCGAGCGATGGATCGGTCGAAACGAATTCGACATCGACCAGCCGGCTGCCGACCTGCGGCTCGACCGAAACGCCCCCGGCCAGGATGGCCGAAGCGCTCCGCTGGCGATCTTCGCGGCTCGCCTCGGGATTGGTCAGATTGGGATCGGAAGCGAGATTGAGCTCCTGCACCACGCGCTCGGCCAGCGCCCGGCTCTGCAACAGGCCATATTGGGTCTGCAAGAAGGCCTGGTCGTTGGACGCGCGCTGCAGCGACTGGTCGTTCTCGACAACCTCGACGACCGGCGGGTTCAGCTCGAGCTTGACCGAGGCGCGATAGAGCGGGGTCGTCAGCAGCGTCATGATCACGCCGGCGGCGATGCCCGCCGCGGCGAGGCCGAGCACCAGCCAGCGCCACGACCACAGGATGTGGAAGATGGCGGCAATGTTGAACGTGCCGGGATTGGCCGGCCCGGAGACATAGTCGGCCGGCTCGAACGGGTGAAGCATGGTGCCCGGCCGGGCGCGCTCCGCGATCGGCCACGCGCCAGCCGCACGCGGCTCCAGTTCGTTCTTTCCCATGGTAGGATTGCTGCCTGACAAAGTAAGTAACGCCGCGCTCAGAACGGCCGGAAAAGGGCGATCAGCGGGAGTGCCTGCAGGATATCCTGGAACAGCCCCCGATTGGCGTTGCTTGCAACGACCACGATATCGCCCGGGAAAATCTCGGGATCGGGCATCTCGCCACGGCGGATGCTTTCCAGATCGAAGGCAGCGGCCATGCGCTGGCCGTCAATCTGGCGGAAGATGGCAAGGCGGCGGGCATTGCCCTGCGCCGGATCAATGCCACCGGCCACCGCGATCGACTGGATCAAAGTCATCGGGCCGGTAACCGGGAACAGCCCCGGACGCCGGACGCCGCCTTCGACCGTGACATTGTTATTGGTCGATTCGAGTACCGCAACCGTCACGTCGGGATTGCGCAAATAACGCTCGCCCAGCCGCCGGGCGATCTCCTCTCGGATGTCATTCGTCGTACGGCCGACCGCGGGCACGTCCCCGATCAGCGGGAAGGGGATGTTCCCGGCCAGATCGACTCGATAATCCTTGCTGAGCGCCTCCACCCGGAACACGGTGATATTCAGCCTGTCGCCGGTCGAGACGCGGTAACTCGCCCCGTAGACGGCGGCGCGCGGCCCATCCGGGGTATTGAAGCTTGGTGGCGCCTCGTAGGAAATGGGCCCGCCGCGCGAACCCGCATTTGGCGAACATGCCGACAGCAAAGCCAGTGGCAGGATCAGATAAAGCGGTGTGGCCCGACGCGCGCGAGCGAACGACGGCAAAAGGGCTCCGAGCCCGGTCAGGAGCCTACGCAGGTAAAACATCTTGTGCACAACTTTCCGAATCGGCGGTTCCATTAGTCGGTTGCGGCGCGGCAAGGCAAGAGTCGCGCCCTCGGGACAGCCTGCCCTCAGGCCGCTTCGTCCACGGCAGTAGAGAGAAAGCGCCGATCTTCGCCATCGATGATCAGTGCGGTCAGCACGCCGCTGCGATAAGCGCCGGTGTCGATACCGATCCGGTTCGGCCGCTCCTCGACCGCGTCGACGATGGTGTGGCCGTGGACGACGACGAAGCCATGATCGCCGACATCGCCGAGAAACGGCTCGCGAATCCAGCGCAGATCCTCGCGGCTCTGCTGGTCGAGGGCGAGGCCGGGCCGGATGCCGGCATGGACGAACAGATAGTCGCCGAAGCGAAACGTGTCGTGAAAGCCCTTCAGGAAGCGGCGGTGATGGTCCGGCACGGCGCGGCGCAGGCGCAACAGCGCCTCGCCCTCCGGCAGCACGATCAAATCCTCCGGCGACAGGCCGTAGCTTTCGACACATTCCTTGCCGCCATAGGTCAGCCAGGAATCGAGCTTCTGCGTCTCGCCGCCGAGGATGCGCAGAAAATATTCCTCGTGATTGCCCATCAGGAAGACGGGCTTGAGCCGGTCGTGACGATAGGTGCGCAGCCGCTCGATCACCCCGGCCGAATCCGGCCCGCGGTCGATCAGATCGCCGACGAAAACCAGCCACGCCTCGCCGATCGGGCGCGCGGCCATATCCGCCTCGATCTTGGCGATGAGTTGGTCGAGCAGGGACTTGCACCCGTGCACATCGCCGATCGCGTAAGCGCGGGCGCCGGACTTGCCGCGCGGCGCCTTTGCCGTCGCGCTGCCAAAAAGCTTGCGAAAAACCATGTTGCTCCACCGGGAGGACCAAGTGATCCTGCCCCAAATCCTTCAGTCTCAACGATTTTGGACTTGCCGCCAACGCTGTCGCATGCCCGGATCGTGCATAGATCAAAGTGGCTTCTGTGTCGAGCGAGGGCCAAAGGGCTGCGCGCACGCGCCGGATCGGTTACCGGCGAGCGGCTATGCAATGGATGGACATCAAGACCGCGCTGACCGACGCGAGCGGGCTCAGCCGCGATGCGCTGCACATCTTCTCCGGGCTCGGGGTGCAACTGGTCCTCGTGCTCGCCTTCCGCTCCTGGTTCGGAGCGCTGTGGCCGGTCGGGATCGTCCTGCTGCTCGCGCTCGGCAATGAGTGGATCGACCTCAACACCGAAGTGTGGACTGGCGAACTCGCCTGGCAATATGCGGAAAGCGCCAAGGATCTGGCGACGACGTTGTCCGCGCCGCTGACCCTGCTGCTGCTCAGCCGGTTCGCGCCGTCCCGCTTCCGGCCGGAGCCGCCGCTATCAGAGTGACCAGCGCTTGACGGCGCTGCCGAGGTCGCGGCCCCGCCAGATGCCCTTGAGATCGGCGATCAGGCCGCCGTCGATGACCAGATTCGCCACCGCCTGATCGTCCAGCGCCTTATATTCCTCATGCGGCACCGCCGCGAAGACGAGATCGTAGCGCCCGCCGAGCGCATCGGCGTCGAGGGCGATGCCATATTCATGCTCGGCCTCCGCCGCATCGGCGCGCGGATCGTGGACGCTGACTGTGTGGCCGAGCTCTTCCAGCCGCCGGATCACATCGACGACGCGGCTGTTGCGCAGGTCCGGTACATTCTCCTTGAAGGTGAGGCCGAGGACCAGCGCCGAACCCGCCTTTCCGCCGCCGGCCGCGTGCATGCTGTCGGCGACCCAGGCGCCCATGCCGTCATTGGTCGCGCGGCCGGACAGGATCACCTGCGGATCGTGGCCCAGTTCCTGCGCCCGGTGGGCAAGATAATAAGGATCGACGCCAATACAGTGCCCGCCGACCAGCCCGGGCTCGAACGGCAGGAAATTCCACTTGGTCCGCGCGGCATCGAGCACGTCCCAGATCGACAGATCGAGCTTCGCGAAAATGTGCGTGATCTCGTTCATGAAGGCGATGTTGATGTCGCGCTGGGCGTTCTCGATCACCTTGGCCGCTTCCGCCGCCTTGATCGATGCGGCGCGGAACACGCCGGCGCTGGTCACCGCGCCATAGATTTCGGCCAGCGTCTCGGTGACTTCCGGGGTTTGCCCGGCGATCACCTTGACGATCTTGTCGACCGTATGGACCTTGTCGCCCGGATTGATCCGCTCCGGGCTGTAGCCGAGGAAGAAATCCTCGCCGCATATCAGGCCCGATTCGGCCTCCAGGATCGGTCCGCAAATCTCCTCGGTCACGCCGGGATAGACGGTGCTTTCATAAACGACGATCGGCTTGCGCGCGCCTTCCAGCAACTTGCCGACCGCATGCGAGGCGCCGATCACGGGGCGCAGGTCCGGCTTGTTGTCCGTGTCGACCGGCGTCGGCACGGTGACGATATAGACGTCGCCCCCGTCGGCTTCCGTCGCGCGGCTGGTCAGCGTCACGGCGGAGGCCATGAGCGCTTCTTCAGAAATCTCGCCGGTGCGGTCGCGACCGGCGCGCAATTCCTCGATCCGGCCGCGGTCGATGTCGAGCCCGACCACTTCGAAACGCTTCGCCAGCGCCACGGCAAGGGGCAGGCCGACATAGCCAAGCCCGATCACGACGATCCGCATGTTCTGATTGTCCATTGCGGGAGGCCCCTAAAGGCTCACCGTCAAAAGCCAAGGGGTAGCGACTCTAGCTGCGCCGCTTCAAATCCTCCACGCAGCGCTTGGCGGTCTGTCCATCCCAATGTTCCGGGCGGCGATGGCCGTTGAGGCCCGGCCGCAGCGCGGCGCGGACGTCGGCCAGCAGGATATCCGGCCGGGTGAGCCGATTCGTCCCCTCGGTCACTGTCACCGGCCGCTCGGTATTGGGGCGCAAGGTCAGGCAGGGAATGCCGAGATAGGTGGTCTCTTCCTGCACCCCGCCGCTGTCGGTGACGACCGCGGCGGCGCCGATCACCAGGCTCATGAAGCGGATGTAGGGGACCGGATCGATCAGGCGGATGCCTGCGGTTTCCAGCGCCCCATACAGGTTCGCGGCCGCCAGCCGCTGGCGGGTGCGCGGGTGGACCGGGAAGATCAGCGGCAATTCCGCCTGCAGTGCGCACAGCGCGTCGCAAAGTTGGTGAAGTTGGGCCGGATCGTCGACGTTGGAGGGGCGATGAAGCGTTACGATTCCGTAACGATCTGGCAGCCCGGCGGCGAAGGCCTGGCGCTCCAGCTCGATCTGGGGCCGGACCATCTCGAAACTGTCGAGCATGATGTTGCCGACGCGGGTCACCTTGTCGGCCGGAACCCCCTCGGCCGCGAGATTTTCGTCGGCGTCGGGCGACGGGGTCCACAACACGTCCGAAATCGCGTCGGTGACGAGGCGGTTGATCTCCTCCGGCATGGTCCGGTCGCGGCTTCTGAGGCCCGCTTCCAGATGGACGGTGCGGATGCCGAGCTTGGCGCCGACCATCGCGCAGGCGGCGGTGGAATTCACGTCGCCGACCACCACGATCCAGTCCGGCCGGTCAGCGAGCGCGACTTTCTCATAGGCGATCATCACCCCGCCAGTCTGTTCCGCATGACTGCCGGAGCCGATGCCGAGATGATGCGCGGGCGGCGGCACGCGCAGATCGGCGAGGATCGCGTCCGACATGTTGGCGTCATAATGCTGGCCGGTGTGAACCACGGCCGGATCGAAATCGGGATCGGCCGCCAGCGCGTGATAAAGCGGCGCGACCTTCATGAAGTTGGGCCGGGCGGCGGCGATGAGATGGACGCGGGCGGACATGGCTCTTCCGGATCGATAGAACTGAGGTCCGGAATAGGCTGGGAGCCGTTAAATATCCTTTGTCGCGCGTGCCTGTCTGTTCGGAGACGTCCGCTTTGGGTGGAAAGCGAACGTTGACGCAGCCCGTCGCTACCCTAGTTTGCGATAATTGTGAGAAGTCGCAGAAGCCTATTAGCACCGATTTTAGCGCTATCGCTTCTGGCCTGCTCCCCATCGCCTGCCTCGGAAAACCAAGGCGATGCTCGCCAGAAGCTGCCTCCCGAGTTGCTCCCGCCGGATGAAGTCGCGCGCTTGCCGCCACCTGAGGCTTATCTCCGGCCGGAAGATAAGGAACGGGCGCGCCATTACGATCTGAATGACATGCCCTGCACCATCACGAGCGGAAACTATGTCGCGGAGCTGCCGACTGACCAATGCGTCCGAATGACGCCGCCGCAGCGCTTCGAGGGGTTGTGGCGCAACGAGTATGAAGGGTCGCGATTTTGCCCGGCTCCGGCGCAGGAGTGTTCCTATTCCACGCCAGGCACGAGGGTCTGGTTGTCAGTCGCCGAACGCCTGCCGCAAAGCGGTCAGGTCGGGCGTGGTGGCCTATACTCCGTCGCCTTCGTGGGTCGACGCACACTTCATCCCGGCCGTTACGGTCACATGGGAGCGGATCACAACGAGGTCATCGTCGATCAGTTCGTCTCGATCCGCGAACTGGAGGCACCGCCCCCCGAGCCAACCAGGGCCGAAATCCGGGAAGAATGGCGGCGATGCGAAGCCGCCGGGAGCTGCACAAAAGCTGAGAACTTCGAGGAGGTCATAAAAGACCTAAAATAGCCTGTGCCGATCGGCTGCTCAATGTCCGGTATGGGTGGAAAGCGGACATTGGTTGGTCAGTTGCGCCAACGCTCCATACGTGCCGAAATGTAGGCCGGAATGAGGCTCGCGGTGCCGAGGTTCTCTTCCTGTAGCGTGAAGCCGAATGTCAGACCCCTACTGCTAATCGTGAAGCTGCAACTGAAAGTCTCATGCGCATTTATGTCTGGCGAGCCGTGGCACGATGGAACTCGCCAGTTCGACGGTAGACTTTCAATGCCCTCGCGTGGAATGAGGTAGAAGAGGGAGCCGCCCTCTCCCGGCGTCCCCGTCTCGCCAACCAGCCAATAGACCCTGTCCCAGCCGGTAGTGCGGTCGCGCTGTCGAGGTGCCCCGTTGTCCAGTTCCTGACGAACTTTCTCAAGATCGCTGTTTCGATCAGCAGGAAACTCACGAGCTTCATTTCCGCCAAGCACATTCACCACCATGTCGGCCTCAACATCCGTTGAATACCCGTGAAACCGACGCTCGTATCCCTGCAAGTCGCTGGATAGCTCAGAGGCAGGCAGCAGCAGCCACACGGACTCGTCAGACTCCCTGTCCAGCCCTTTGACGCCTGCGAGCCAAGGCAAGCTGAAGTTGCGCATGAACTCGTAACTGTGTGGAACGGAATAGCTAACGCCATTTAGCTCGTAGCGTGTGCTGCCGAGATATGACTCGGCGATAGCTCCCGCGCCGATGCCTGCGATGGCGAGAAGAACAATGTGAGCGCGTTTCACCGCTGCATGGTTCTCTCATATCTGGAATGTCCGCAATGGGTCGCAAGCGGACGTTAGCGTTAGCCGATCCAATCGCCATAATCGAAGCTATCGAGACCTACGGTGTCGGCGATCCCGAACACCTCCGCTTGCTGTTTCAGCACGTCGAGCGCACGAGCCATGCCCTGCCGATAGCCCCTGTCAAACCGGTCCTCTGAAGGGGCGGCCCGGAGTTCATCCAGCAGTTCCCGCGTGGTGTCACTGAGCATTAGCTCGTGCGAGTTTAGCTGGGTCACTGGGGCTTCTCCGACATCCGTGGTAATTCTTCGCTGCGTCAATTCCGGATTGGCCGCGAAAGTCCGCAATGGGTGGAATGCGGACATTGGCGGGGCGGTGGTTTCGTTAGCCACCGAGTTGCTCGATCCTTCGGAGCGCTCGCTTGCGTAGCCTGCGAGCCGCCAAACTCCCGCTCACCGATAGATAATACCGTCCGTCCATATCGCGGCCCCAAAGAAACCAGTCGCCACTTTGCGGCTCGCCGAGCCAGTCACGGAAGCTCTCGCTTTCAACTGCTGAGGTCAGGTCGACCGGGAACACAACTTTGGTAGGTCGCAGGAATGCCCAATATCCCGCGCAGCCCAACCAAGCAAAGCGGCGGCGGTGGCAATCAAGGTCTATGCTCCCCTGCCTCAGGATGACCGCACAGCGGAATTTCCGCAATGGGTCGATAGCGGACATTCGCGGCGGAACGTCCGCAATGGGTGGAAAGCGGACATTCACTATGGACGAATGCCAGGCTTGTCGTTTCGAGTTTCCCATTCGTTTCGTGAAAGCTCCCAATCAACTTCTTCCCAGCCGCGATCCTGCATCCACTGCGGCCCGGCGCGACGACTGGAGATCGTCGCTCCAAATCGCAGAGCGAGCTTCGCAACGCGGCTATTGCCGCTGGACGTGTCTCCGGTGATCATCGCCAGATTTAGGGAGCGGAAACCAAAGTCGATGAGTGCAGCCGACACGTCCAACGCCAAGCGGAACCGCCCCCAATCGTCGGGGCATAGCTCGATCCCGAGAACCGCCTCATTCGGCTGGGATTTGCGCAAGCCTGCACTTCCGCACAGCCTCCCGGTGGATCGTTCGAAAATCCCGAGCTGGAAATTGCATCGAGGCTCGTCCCACTGCCATGTCCGAAAGAGATCGAACAACCGATCGGCGCGGCTCACGTCGGCAGCATCGAAGTCGTAGAGGGAGCAGTATCGAGGATCTGTTTGATACGACAGGAACGGCTTTCGGTCCTCTTCGACAAAGTCCCTCAGAACGAAGCGCGGCAGATCGACAAGCGCAGCTGACATGGGCACTCGCTACCACGCGCGACACTTAATGTCTGCTAAGGGTGGAAAGCGGACGTTCGGCTCGCTACCGATTTGCTCTGAAGAGCCTACATGCCAAGCCTCGCCATCCTCCAGCCGCTTCTAAGCGAAAACCCAAGAGACTTTGTGGCGCTCGGGGCGTCATGTGGAAAGTTTATCGACATCTGGTTGGCCGCGGGTGGCGAGCCGACAGATGACGCCGTAATTGGATTCTACAGCCTATGGAGCCAGTCGTTGGATGATCAAGGGAAAGACGAAGAAGGCTTTTTCCGGTGGGCGCATCCTCTCTTCCTGAAGCACCTTGGCTCGCTGCGGACTGACATAGAGTTACTATCACCGAGCGTCCGCTAGGGGTGGAAAGTGGACATTGCTGCCCGATGTCTGCAACGAGCTAGAACCAGAGCTTAGGCCTCCCCATTGCACTCAGTGCGCTTAATTGACGAACGGCGCGTGTCGAAGATCACGACGACCCGAAGACAACCACCGTCGTCCATGATGGGCTGTGCCTGCGGTGCGACCCATCGCCGCTGACCAGCCGGTATCCTGTAATCGCTCTGGATCGGTTCGCATGGCACGACTTGGGCGGCGAAATTCTCGTCTAGCCTTGCGCAGGTGTCACCCGGGCGTGGTTGGTCGTCCATCGGCACCAAGTAGACCGCAGTGATCTCTCCATTGCCGGTATCCGCATAATACCGCGCATACTCGCCGAGGGGCCGTGCCCCGGTCGGCAGCTGAACCTGCCTCTCTATCAGGTCCATGATGGCCTCACGTTCTTCGACAGGCTGCGAGGCGCAAGCCGCAAGGAAGATGGCTGCGGCGGCAATTGTCTTTGAGGCCATTCGTCGAGCTTCCCACACAGGATGAATGTCCGCAATGGGTGGAAAGCGGACATTGGCGCGGGGCGACAGGGACAAAGTCAGTTCAAAAGGCAATTGGATATGAGCGTTTATAGCGCTTCTGAACTTCCTCATAATCTGTCGGGCGCAGCCGAGGCATGCTTGTCTTAGCCAGTTCTGAAATTACCGATTTGCAGTAATCAAGTAGATACTTCCGATCGGCTTCGCGGAGGCTTCTGTAGTTCACTATGTGCTCGCTGGCTGCCCGAACATGCCTGAGCGCGACATCAGCGTTGCCGAGCCTCCTCTCGATATAGCCCGCCCGAAGAAATACCTCGAACAGCGACGGCTTACTCAGGCTCGCACCGGCAGCATTCATCGCTCGCTCAATGTGATAATGCGCCGTCACATAGTCCTGCTGGTCCATAGAGCTGCCAGCTTTGACGTAGTGGAAGGTTGCCTTAATCGCCTGCACAGGAGAAACCATGCGGCACCCTTTCATGCTGCGCGAATGTCCGCAATGGGTCGAAAACGGACATTCGCGCCTGCGCACGCCGGGAACGTCCGCTTAGGGTGGAAAGCGGACACTCGGCTTTTTAGCGACTGGGTAGAGGGGCGGCTTCAAAGTTTTAAATCTTGGGCATCGTTCGTAACTGACCAGTTCATTCCGTCCTCGTCCTGTCTCAGGCCGACCTGCGCTAGGACACCATTGATTTCTTTGAGGTCGCGCGTGGCCACTGCTACATCGTAGGCGTCCATCAGCCCGGCCTCCCAGAGACGCTCGTTCACCGTCATAGCGGAATAGTCCTCAGCCAACGGACCCCTCCAAAATAGTCCCCAGCAGCTTCTGCGCTTCCACCGCAAACTCCCCCGCTCATGATGCTGCTAAGTCCCGATGTCCGCAATGGGTGGAAAGCGGACATCGCAGACCGTACTCCTAGGCCATGAAGAACCGCGCACATTCCCTTACGGCTGCCCCGAAGCTCCTAGCCGCGTTTGCAGTGCTGCATCCCATGCAACCAGCAGGGGCTCAGGACCGCGCGGACCTCGATATTTCATTCAGAGGAAGCATCGAGCGAGGACAGCCTATCGTCACTATGATCGTCGAAAACCGTTCCGCCCGCCCGATCTGCGTCGCGGCCGACACGCTGCGCAACCCGAATACGCCGTTTATCCACTTGGAGTTTCGCAACGCGCGCAGGCAAATTCTTGAGCCTACCAATTTTGATCCGTTGGAACGAGCGATCGCGTGGGAGCAAGTGCGGGGCGTTGCACGATTGAACCCTGGCGTAGCCGCCGCCGCCCGCTTGAATGTGCGTTCCCGTGTGAGCCCAAGCGAGATGCTAGGATTCCCCAATGGATGGCGTGCTCGCGCAACATTCCACTACGGCTATTGTCGGCCCCCCTCGCGCTGTGTCCCGACACCCACCTTTGATTGCACCGACACCTACACCGAGGCCGCCAGCAGCCGGTGGCGTCATGTGTCACCGTCGCGTCAATGAACTCAGTTCGGTGACAGGTGGGTTGTCGCGCAATGTCCGCTTTGGGTCGAAAGCGGACTTCCCAGCCGAACGTCCGCTTTGGGTCGAAGGCGGACTCTCGCGCCGAATGTCCGCTAAGGGTGGAAAGCGGACATTGCGCGCTTGTCCGGCATACGGCACGTTCGTCCCCCATGAGCGATACGGCAGAAAGGCTCGCGCAGGCGAACCGAGCGCTTCGGCGGGCGCTCGCCATTTTGGCTCACCCGGTAAACTTGCAGCCTGAAGAGTGGATGCTCGTCGCAACACTTGTCGGGGAAGCCGATTTGGTCGCTAGAGAGGAACAGCAACGCAATCCAACGTTTCGAATGCCCTTGTTGGACCAGGCGGTGGAGGAACTGAGGGGGATTACCGCTGGCTTCACCGATCAAAAGTTTATGATGTCCACGCGGGCCGCGCGCAGACGAAACAAGCGTCTATTCGCGCCCACCGTTTAGTTGTCCCGCTCTCGGGCCAAACGTCCGCAGTGGGTGGAAAGCGGACCTACCCTCCTGCGGGTCGGGCACCTTCACAATGGTCGCCTTGATGTGCCCAGCGCCCACCCGCATCGAGGCAACTGTCGATGGCGAAGAAGCTGCGCGCCTCCCGTCCTGCCCACCCGCCAAGGGCGGCAGCTAAGAGCGCTGTAATGACAATTTTTCGCTTCACCGCAGCGTTTTCAGGGTTGTCGCGACTGTCCGCAATGGGTCGAAAGCGACGTCATCGCAAACCTTTCAGCGACATTCGATCCGGGGTGAATCGGCTGGTTGCTTGATACAGGTCGCGCCGCCAACGACTTCAACGCGTCCGCTTCCGGCCGACGAGATATTCGCCGTGCCCGATACGTTGGCATAGCTCGATCCTGCTC